>CAITMG010000024.1 GCA_903893445.1 Candidatus Uhrbacteria bacterium
ATGTACGGACCTGTTGGTGCGGCGTGGTCAGGTGTGGTGAGTTTTTGGACGTTGATGGCGATCGGCCTGTGCTTTAGTCAAAAAGATACGGGGTGGTGGCCGCTATTAAGTATTTTGTTCCGCTCATCAGCTGCAGCGGGAATCTCGTACGCGGTCTGGCGCATGGGGGATGGGTTGATGCCGTTTTTCGCCAATGCGGCGTTTGGTGGTGCAATTGCTGTACTCCTTGCGTTTACCTTTCAGCTTGTCACCGTTGATGATGCGATGCGTATCCTGCGCATGCGCAAGCCGTCGCCTCCAGACGAATCCGTTCATGCCGACACCTAAGATCACGCTCATCACGATTGATTATCCGCCACAACGTGGCGGAGTTGCGCGTTATCTGTTTGAACTGGTAAAAGCATCAGAGGGGGAAATCAACGTGATTGTTCCGCCTCCATCCAAACGGCGGTGGTGGCAACTTGTTCCACTGTGTCTGCAACAACAAGGAACCGTCATTTTGGTTAGTCATGTCTTTCCCGTTGGGACGGCGGCGTGGATCTCGCGGATGCTCGGCGGACCGGAATACGCCGTGTTGTTTCATGGAATGGATGTGCGACAAGTCCGTGGTCGCCTCAAGACGTGGTTGCTTCGTCACATCACCAATAATGCCAAAGCTGTCTTTATGAATAGTCACTCCACACGAAAAGATACTCTCAAGCGGATTCCGCAATTTCGACCGATGCCCGTGGTGATCACGCCGGGAGCAGAGTCAATCGAATTTCTTGCACGCCAAGATGCGCGACGGAAACTTGCTGTTGATCAGGATATCCCGATCGTCATTTCGATTGCGCGGCTCGTTCCTCGCAAGGGGATTGATATGGCCCTACGCGCGATGTCACGTATCCAAAAAGATCGAGATGTGAGTTACGTTGTGATGGGTGATGGACCGGATCGCGAACGACTACTGTCGATTGCGGAAGAAAACAAAGCACGCGTCACCTGGATTCACGACGCGAGCGATGAGGAAAAATGGTTATGGCTTGCGGCCGCCGATGTGTTTGTTTTGCCCGTGCGTGATGAGGGGGATGATGTCGAAGGCTTTGGGATCGTCTTTCTCGAAGCGGCGTTGGCGAGTATTCCGAGTATTGCAGGCAAGAGTGGGGGAGCCGGCGAAGCTGTGTTGGATGGGGAAACGGGATTTCTCGTCGATCCGCATTCCGTTGATGATATTACAGAAAGTATCGAAAAAATTATTTGGCATGAAGAATTGCGCGACCAACTTGGTAAGCGCGGACGATCGCGAGCGCTGCATGAATTTGATTGGAAAGATCGTTGGCTGACCGTCAAAAAATCCACACAAGAATGACCCACTCAGGAGAACAAAGACCGCGTATCGCGGTCGTTATTCCATGTTTTAATCACGCGAACGTTTTACGACGCACGCTTGAGGCGCTTTTTTCCCAAACGCTGCTTCCGGCTGAAGTCGTGGTTGTTGATGATGGCTCCGATGATCACCCAGAGGCGGTCGTTCACGAATTGGAAAAGAACCCCCTCTTTGGTAAAGAGGGGGCTGGGGGAGTTCAGTTCATCCGCTTCGATAAAAATCGCGGCGCGCCAGCCGCTCGCAACGAAGGAGCGCGGATAACAACATCGCCGTACATTATTTTTCTCGATGCGGATTCGGAATTGATTCCAACCGCGCTCGAAACCTACATCACGACACTGCAACAGCATCCAGAGGCGGCATTCGCATATGCGAATTTGTATTGGGGCAAAAAAGCGTTTCCATCTCGGGCGTACGATCTCGTGTTGCTCAAACAGCGAAACTATATTCATACGTCGTCGCTGATCCGCCGTTCCGACTTTCCAGGATTTGACGAGTCCATCAAAAAATTTCAGGACTGGGATTTGTGGCTGACCATGGCGGAACAAGGGAAAACCGGTGTGTGGATCAATCAGTTTTTATACGTGGTTGAACCGCGGCGCGTTGGCGGTATCAGCAAATGGATTCCAAGTTGGTTACATCGCATCCCATGGCCAATCCTCGGATGGATGCCGAAGGAAGTTAAACGATATCGCGAAGCGCAGGCCATCATTCGCAAAAAACACCACTTATGAAAGATCTTCGCATCGTGATCGTGTCGTGGAACGTCGAGAAACTTCTCGATCGATGTTTGCGTTCGTTGCCCGATGCCTGCGGATCGTTGGATTGGGAGTGTGTTGCGGTTGATAACGCGTCGTCGGATGATTCTGCGACAATGGTTCGTGGTGTGATCAGCCAGAGCCGGGGCGAGGAAACCTCGCCCCTACAAGTTCGTTTGATTACGAACGCCCAAAACCTCGGCTTTGCGAAAGCGTGCAACATTGGTGCTCGCGGCGCAGATGCAAAGTACGTGTTATTTTTAAATCCAGATACGGAATGTCCAAAAGGTTCGCTTGAGAAGCTCGTCAAAGAAGCAGATAAACATCCTGGGGTCGGAATCATTGGTCCAAAATTGCTGTATCCAGATGGTTCGCCACAGCCGAGTGTGCGCCGGTTTCCGGGCGTCTGGGATCAGCTGGCAATCGTACTCAAAATTTCGCACCTTTTTCCGCAACTTGCATCACTCAAAAAATACTTCGCGAAAGATCTGGATGCGGACAAAGAACAGAGCGTGGATCAGGTGATGGGCGCATGCTTTTTGGTGCGCAAAGAATTGATTGACCAAAAATTGGGATTTGATGAACGATATTTTATCTGGATGGAAGAAGTTGATTTTTGCAAAACGATCAAAGAAAAAGGGTGGGAGGTGTTGTACGTCCCAAGCGTGAGCGTGATTCATCATCTCGGTCAATCATTTGCGCAAGAGTTTCAAGTCAAACGACAACGAATGTTTACAGCGAGTCTCACCGCCTATTTTCAAAAGTGGCATGCGGGTTGGCAATCTGGAGTGATTCGTACAGCGGCACCGATTGGCGTGGGGATTGTCTGGATCGCGAATCAATTGAAGAATCCGTTTGTGTTTTGGAGTGTGTTCACCGTGTTGATGGAAGCGGCGTCTGCGCTGACGATTTTTCATCCGGTCGCAAACTCCGTGATCGCATTCGCGCTCGGAATCTTGGTGCTGCTCTTAGCCTGGAAAAAGCCTGTTCCTGCGGTTGGAATTTTGTTATTAGAGCTGCTGATCGGTTCAAAAGGACAGATTCTCCAATTTGGTTTTTGGCCCGTGACGACATCTGTCCGCATTATCATGACCGGAGCGTTTCTCGCGGGCTGGTCGATGAATATCATTCAGGCGCGTCGATGGAAGGATGTTCGTCATCTCTTGAGAGGCCGGTATCAGTACGGCGTGTTGTATTTGCTGATCGGCTATGCCGTTCTCGTTGGCATTGATTTGAAAAATGGATCAAGCGTCTTAAAGGATGCGAATGCGTGGATGGATTGGTTGTTGCTCTTTCCGGTGCTCGATGTGGTTGCCAAGCATCGTGATCAGATCAAAAAACAGATTGCGCCAATTTTTGCCGTTGGTGTTCTGTGGCTGGCCGTCAAAACACTCGGATTAGAATATCTCTTTTCGCACGGATTCAAATCGATCGCACCGGATGCCTATTTATGGGTTCGTCGTACCGGTGTTGCAGAGGTCACGCTCGTTGTCGCAAACGCATTTCGCATCTTCATGCAGTCATACGTGTATGCAACGGCTGGTGTGCTGTTTGGAGGATCTTGGTTGCTCGCCTCTGAAGATGCGGCGGGTGATGCGAGTGGAAACTTTTTTGTCCCGATGGACATCGGGATCAAAAAAGTTTCCCGAGCAGTAGGACCCGCCGCAATTGCTTGGCTCGTTGTTTGTGCGTCCGTCGTTATTCTCGGGATCAGTCTTTCGCGTAGTTTTTGGATCGGGACGGCAATTGGCGGACTCATGCTGTTGCTCGTGCTCTCTGCTCATCGTGTCGCCTGGTGGAAAAAACTTCTTTCGCCGATCTCAGCAGCCATCGCCGGCGTTGTCCTGATGGGTGTCGTGCTCGCGTTTCCAATTCCGCGTGTTTCTGTCGCGTCATTGGGAGATTTATTTGGTTCGCGCACGGATGTGACAAACGAAGCTGCGGCCGCAAGTCGATGGAATCTGATGCCGGTGCTATGGCACAAGATTTTGGAGCATCCGATCCTTGGATCTGGCTTTGGAGCAACCGTGACGTATCTCAGCAAAGATCCGCGCATCATCGCGCAGACAGGAACAGGGGAATATACGACCTACGCGTTTGAATGGGGTTGGATCGAGCACTGGATTAAGTTTGGTATTCTCGGCATTCCAATGATCCTTTGGCTGTTATTGTCGCTTGGCGCGCGGATGTGGAAAACAAAAACAGCGCTGTGGTTTCGCGCTGGGTTTATCTCGTCGTTGATTGCGTTGGCGGTGTTGCACTTTTTTACCCCGTATCTCAATCATCCGCTCGGATTTTTGTACTTTTTCGTCGGAGAGGCGATAATAGTGCTCAGCTATGAGTCGAAATCCGCAGGAGGAAAAAGAATTGATTCAGATTCTTGAAGAATTGAACCAGGTCACGAAGGATGCGATATCGCTCTTTCGAGGTGAGCGCCGTTTTGGAAATCTGAAACCCGCAGAAAATACCGCTTCAAAAAATCCATTTGTATGATGAAAACGAATTTTGAATCAGGTATCCGTGAGTCAACGGAATTGGAGCGAATTTCCCAGATCGCTCGGCAAACCGTTGAAAATATTGAGAAGTTGGAAAAAGCGACGGGCGAGGATGCGTCACGGCGACTTTCAGCTTTCACAGAAAAACTCAAAAAGAGCCGTTTGCTCAAGACGCTCATTTTTGCGACGGCCTCACATGCCGCCATTTTAAATAGCGACAAGATCGTGGATTTTTTTAAAGCTGCGGCATCACGTTTTGAGAATTGGGATGGTCATGTCATGACCCCGCAAAGCGAAGCGGATCGACAGAACGTCGGTCGATTGGTCGCTGATCGCGAGTCTCGTATCAATCAAAGTGATCTCGCGGGTTACAAGCAGAAAACACGAGAAAAACTTTCGCGCGGTGAAGACGTATCGTTTGAAGATATTGAATTTGATTTGGAAGAAAAAAATGGCGTTCCGCACGAACAGGTTGAATCTGCGCGAAAAAAAGCGCATGAAAAAATGGACAAATGGCGACCAGAGTTTGTTGATGGCGTAAATGTGGAAAAATTGGATGAGTTCGTGAAAGAAATGTATGGACCACGTGAAAACTACAGCTGGGGACAGGGGATTGTGTCAACGTATTTCAATACAGGCATACGAAACTGCCATACGGTCGCAAAAGGTCAACTTATCGTTTTGGATAATCTCATGCATAGCATGTCGCCGGAAGCGCGGGAGAAAATTGTTTTAGGCACGCAGTATGTGGAGGCGCATGAATATGCAACGCTAACGATTCTTGGTCCAGACAAAAAGCCGCAAAAAACATATTTGCTCGAACCGGGGATTCGCGAAGTCGCGCAAGATTTGGGCGAAGCTGGGACGGCAACGGTCTCGCTGGGTCAGCTCAAGCGGGCGATTGTGGCGGAGCAGCCGGTGATTGTTGATGCAAAAAAAGGAGATGTGGAGAAGGGTCCAAAGGTTGATTTTACGGTCAATCAAGCGGTTGACGATAACATCGTCATCAACGGTCCACTCAAGCCTTCGGATTTTGTGCTGAGAGAGATGGGAGAAAAATCGCCAGAGCACATTGAGAAAAAAGCCGATCTTGGCGAGCAGATCATTGATCCAAGCGTTATTCAGGTGACGTTTGAAGAACCAAAAGCAGAGATGACCGTCGCGCAGGCAATATCGTTGCGAGAGTCTGTTCAAAAGACTGGAGGCGATCTCTACGCCGAAAAGGATCAATTACTGACACCAGAAGCCGTCAAAGAGCTCAACCGGTTTGATGAGAAAAAAGAAATTCCACGGAAGGTTGATTACGGAAATATTTCCGGACAAGATAAAAAATCAATCGACGAAATGTTTGGGACAACAGCACACGTTGTTTCGGTTCAAACCGATGCATCCGGTCTCCTCCCGAGTCAGTTGTTTGAATCGCTCAGGTCAAAAGAAGCACGGGAGAAAAAGTTTGACGGCGTGCTAGAGATCGTTGTGCAGGAACATGATGATCCAGGATTGACTGACAAAAAAACCAGAGATTTGTCGTATGGAGATTATAAGGCGTTATTTTTACCAGAGTCGCCTGTGGCGGCAAAAGAAATTCGGATCGTCGGGAGTGATTTGCTTCATGATCGCATGGCGTTAGAGTTAGCGCTCGAGAGTCGATTTGATCGTGTCGTGATCGATGGGAGTGCTTCTGCGTCACACGTGTCGATAAGTTCGAAGGACGAGGTCAAGGCGAATTTGCTTGAATGCGCAAAGTCCAACAAGACGATTATCTTGGATGATTATTTTGGATATCTTGAACGGTATCCAGAAATTTTACTCAATGCGGACAATATTGAATCGATCCAAGAAGATGGAAAATGGATGAACACCATCGGTCCAGAAAAAGCCCTTTCTGCTCTCAAATCCATCGCAGATGACTGGGACCATCTCGCGTCGAGTAAGAAATATGTGCCGTTGTTACAAAAGCGAATCGCGAAGATGGAAAAAATAATCAAACAACTCAGCGAGCAAGATGCTCTTGAACAAGTTCAGCGATCAAAGCGATAACAAATTACGCGCTCCACGTTGGATTGCCGCGTAAAAACTCCTCGCCACTCATCGGATTTTTCCCCTCCGGTTGCACGTGTGTGAGTTCGAGGATATTCCCATCTCCGCATGTTTTTATCAGAGCGGTCTCCCTCTTTCGAAGAGGGGGCTGAGGGAGTAAAACAGAAAGAATCTTCAATCGCTTTCCGTCAATTTCCGTGTATGTTCCTGGCCATGGCGTATACGCACGCACAAGGCGTTCAATCTCTTTGGCGGATTTCGTCCAATCAATTTTTCCATCTTCGCGCGAGAGCGTTTTGCAGTGTGTGGCTTGAGCGTGATCTTGTTCAATTGGCACGATACAGCCGTCGATAAAATCAGATAACACGTCCGGCAAAATAAAACCGCCAACGGTCGCGAGACGATCGTGAAGGATTTGTCCGGTGTCTGTCGGTAAAATCATTTCTGCCGCGTGCGCAAGGATCGGACCATGATCCATCTCGGCATCAAGTTTCATAATCGTCACGCCCGAAACTGCGTCACCGACGGCGATGGCTGCTTGAATCGGGGACGCGCCGCGCCAACGCGGCAACATTGATCCATGCACGTTGACGACGCCATGTTTCGGGAGATCCAGCAACCATTGCGGAAGAATTTTTCCGTAGGACACAACGACGAACGCGTCACACGTTGGACCGATCTCACGAATCCAGGCTTGAAAGCCTTCGTCTTTGATTTTCTCCGGTTGATGAATGGTGACGTCTTTGAGCGAGCGGGGAGATTGTTCGTTGATGGTAAATTGCTTGATCGGCGGCGCAGTGAGCACGGCATGTCGACCAACGGGTCGATCGGGTTGTGTCACGATGCCAAGAATCTCAAAACGCGCATCTTTCGCTAGCGCCTCTAATGACGGAACAGCGAATTCGGATGTTCCGAAGAAAATGATTTTTTTCATGTTAGACCCGGACGCTGTTTCCGCCTTTCGTCATGCGAATGGCTTTATCAATAAATAAAACGCCGTTGAGATGATCGTACTCGTGTTGATAGACGATGGCCATAAACCCGCGGGCATCAAACGCCATCTTTCGTCCGTGTCGATCAAGTCCCGTGACGTGCACTTTTTTAAAACGTTCAACAATGCCGTACACACCCGGAACACTCAAGCAGCCTTCTTCGCTCTCAACGAGAGATTTTGTCGTCGCCGTGACTTCGGGATTAATGATGACACGAGGACCGGATTTTTCATCAACGACAAAGATCCGGTCATTGCGACCAACCTGCGGAGAGGCGATACCAACGCCATTATCATCAAACATGGTCTGGATGAGATCATCCAAAAACAGTTGAAAATCCGGCGTGCCGATCACCGCTGGGTCAACCTCAACCGACCGAACGCGAAGCGACGGTGTGGGAATGGTGACAAGTGGCAATGTTTTAGGCATGGATGGAGATCGTGGGGTACAGGCTGTAGGCGGTAGGCTGTAGCTCCGTTTGGCTACCACCTACTGCCTACGGCCTCTATAAAACAATATCAGATATTAGCTGAAAAAGGCGATTGGGTCAAGGTCAATGAGAGCACGCTTTTTCCAGGGGTTCAGCGCATCAATGAGCTCTGGCTCGGATGTCGTCACGGGTGGCTTTACGTGTACGATGTGCCGTGGAACCCGCGTATAGGAACGATATTCAACCGGGTATGGACCTTCGACGCTCCATGTCTGCGGAAGCACGCCCATGAGCTCGGTTTTGATGGCTTCAGCCATATCCATCGAGCCATCAATGAGCAATTTAGCAAGACGAACGGCGGGCGGATATCCAAATGCACGGCGCTCTCGAAGCTCTGTTTCCCAAACCGTTGAGACACCGACCGTGGTCAACCAGTCCGCGCAGTCATTTAACGCTTCTTCGTGGCCTTGCGCGTGGAATTTGGCTTGAAGGACAACCGCTGATGCGCAAACGCGTCTCCAGGCAATCAGGAGACGTTCTTTGCGTCGAATATCCTCAACACCCGACGCCAACAACGAGATGTCCGTCAAAATGATTTGTAGGGGCGCATGGCATGCGCCCTCTTGGTCCGTTGTACGTTTTGCATGTGCCAATCGATCAAATTCCATGGGATCAATCACGCGAATCCGGTCGGATTGAAAATAGGTTGCGCACTGCTTGGCAAGATGTTCTGCGCCAGGTTGACCGCGCGAAAAATCCATTCCGCCGCACGAGCCGCATTCATCCGGAGCTGTGCCTTTTCTCCCGCACCGCTTGCAGAGGATGGATCGTCCATTTTGGGATAGGCGAAACGAGCAAAAGGAACACACCGCCGCCCAACCACAATCACGACAGGCGAGTGAAGCACGATCGCCGCTAATCGGATGAAGAATCCAAGCGTCGCCATTTTTCTTAAGCGTTTCTTCAATTTGCATGACGCTTGAAGGTGAAAGGAGATCGATCTGTGATCCCCAGCGACGCTTCCAAGGTTCGCGCGATAACGCGACGTTGATGGTTGGCGCTTGTTTTGTGTCCGCGACGCCTAATCGATTGGTCGTCGAAAAGGCGATGACGGAAAGTCGTGGACGTAGTTGCGCGGCTTTTGCGACAAGCCATCGCGAATCGAGTCGCGGAGAAAGTTCGTCGGATTTAAAATCATCATTCTCAGGTTCATCCACCAAGACGACATCAGCGACCGCGCTTAACCACGCGCCAATGCGCGTTGCGATGAGAATATGATCGGTGGCACTGGCAAATGTCGACACGGCCTTCCATGCAGCCCCATCCGCAACGTTGGCATGCAAAACAGACGCGCCGAGTCGTGCCGCAAGTTCATCAGCGCGATGATGCCAGGGTGTCAAAATCAACACGCGGCCACGGGATTTTTTTGCTTCTGCAAGAACGCCACGTTCATCATTCCAGCGATCAACTCGGAATCGCGTTTCACGAATCGGCGTTGATTGTTCCTGCGCGTGAATCTGTTGGTCGCCAGATGGAATGGTCTTTGCGCGTTTTGGGATGGTTCGAATCCACGAAAGCAAAACAGACGGTTGAGATGTAAACGATCGGCGCGACGCATCAAATAAAAGCTGAGCCGCAACGGGGCCAAGAGAAAGGAGTGGATCTGGGCGCGACAAAAGATGCGCTTTTGCGGCAACCGGACTGGTCTCTGACATCGCGACAACCAAGGCAGGGAGTTCTTTTTTGCGAAATGGGACGCGGATGACATCGCCAACCGCAACTGTGACATCCTCTGGAATCGCATAATCAAAAACATCCACACCAGGGATTGTGCGGATCGATGGCACCGCAGAAAGAAACTTATTGGACATCGTACCGAACCGTCAGATACCCGACACCAAACGGAGCTTCGTAGCACAGCTTTTTTGGTGTGATGTTCATTTCATTGATGGCGCCAAGCATCGTCATGATCGGTCGGTATCCACATTGAGAAACGCCATCAACAATATCGTTGCTCATCGAAAAGAGTGCCTGCGGGTTATTTGTCGACGCAGCTTCCACGACGGCTTTATCAAACGCGATGCCATCGGGTGTTGATCCGCCTGGTGCGGCGTCACTGGCTTTGTGCGACAGATCAGCACTCGCAATGACAGCGATGCGACGATTTTCTGCATGCAAAATCCGTTTCAATTGCGCGCCAAATTCGTAATGGGATTTTCCATCCAACATAGATGGTGTCACAGGGATGAGTTTCCAGGCTGGGAGATGTGACGTGAGAAGCGAGATCGGAACACCAAAACCAAAATCCAATTCCGCATTCGTGGTCAGCGTAAATGGAACGCTGTCTTCGCGCATCCGTCGCTGAATGTGATCGATGAGAAGAAAGTCGCTTTGCGCGGTGACGGTGGTTGAGAAGTCACCAAAGGTTTGAAAATTGCCCGCGTACTTTTCCACGAGATTGATGCTATACGCATCAGGATACCGTGTACTATGCGGAGCGATCATGCAGATCGTGTCGATTTTTGCGAGATACAATGCTTGCTCGATTTCTTCGAGCGCAGTGACGGTGCACGCGAGTTTACTCCGATGCTCCTTTCCGATAGACGGCAACAAGAGCGGCGAATGGGGGACGATGGCGGCAAAGACAATCATAGGTTGAAGGCAACGGTTTGAGTGGTCGAAGTGGTTGTTTGTGGGGGTTGAGCCTGATACGAATCAGGTGTCATGGGGTCACCAACAGTATACGTCGAGAGGACGCTATCGTTAACGGTCACGACGTTTTGCCAGCTCCACCCAAAGGCTTCAAAAACGGTGGCACTTGGAATGGGTCGGATCGTGCCATCTTCAACAACGTAAACCGCGGGATTCTTTTTATTGCGCACAAGTTCGCCATTTTGGAGTTCGTACGGCGTTCCTTTTGGATATTGCGCCAGCGTCTTGGCTGTTGCGACGGAAATACTCCGACCTTGAAAATAGAGCGCAAGAAATACTTTATCTGGAATGTTGTGTTTTGTTCCGTCTTCCACATACCACAGCTCTTTTGTGGCTTTATCTTGCATCACGACGCCTTGTGGAAACGTTGTTTTTGGCGTGATCGGATCAGATACAGGATAATCAGCTAAGTCAACATCTTCAACATCCTGAATCTCGTCTTCGTTAAAACCAAATTTGCGGAACGTCTTCATGTCTTGGATCTTGCGTCGTCCATCAGACGTGAGAAGCCAAATTTGCTTTTTCGGATCACGGAGAAGCGCGAATTTTGGAAATTGAATGGCCGAACCCTCGGGATAGCTCGAAAGTTCCGTGTCCGAGACCGTCAAGATTTTATCCGCGTCCACGAGGGAGGAGAGGACGGCGTGTGACGCAAAAGCGCGCTTTTTTCCTTGGGTAATCAAATAGACGTTTCCGCTGGATGCGCCTTTGACGACCGTCCCGTCTGGGTATTTCAATGTGAACCAGCGACGCCAAATGCGCCATAGATTCATGTTTCCGCTCAGATGCGGCGTATAGCTGTAGAGCATCGCCGTGGCATTGTTCTCCGGCGTGATGACCATGCCATCAACCGTCATTTGCAGGCCGGCGGCTTTGCCAGACTTGGTTTTGCCGTTTCCCAAAATCTGCAAGAGGTATTTTTCACGAAATTGTTTGGCAGACCATTCAAGCTGTGATGCGAATCCCTTGTAATCCTGGATCGATGGATCATTTTTGCTACACGAATCACAGACACCGTATCCCGTTGCCCAATCAAATTGTTTTTGTGTTGGGTCTGGGTCTTCGACAAGAGATTGTTCTTTTTGCAATAACGCCAAAAGATACTTTGGATTGATCTTGTAAGACGTCGCGACGCGCCAAATAATTTCCGGTGCGGTTTTAGGCACACCATCAATATCCACGGTGCGATAATCGGCAAGCGTTCCTTTGCTGCGCAAAAAATCCACCATGCGGGCATAGCTCATGGCGTTGACGTCAAAGATGTCCTCATCATCAATGATGTGACTTGGGTCAAAACCTGGATCAAGGGTGACTTGTTGCGCGGATGCCGTAGCAAGAGGGGCGAATGTCCCTGTGAGCAACGATGCGAGCATTAAAAATGGTCCGATGCGTCGGTACATAGTTGCAGAGTAGCACGATCTAAACGGAATCGCGAGACCGTGATAGAGTGAAGGGGTAACATGGGGCTTTTTCGAAAATACGCCGCTTTATTGGCTATTTTGATCCTATTTCTCGCGCAAGCTGCGCTTTTTTGCGTGATTCCATTGTCTGGTGCGGACGTCTTTTTGAGCCCGGACGAAACCGCGAATGCCGTGGCGGCGCGATCTTTTTCCATGAACGGGTCGATGCGGATTGTCGACGACATTCTCAAGGATGGGCCATGGTTGCGTCCGCGGAGCTTTGTGACGCAAGGTAATGCGATGGTTCCGGTTGGTTTTCTTGGTTTACCGATGATCATCGGCTCATTGCGTCGCCTGTTGGGAGAATTTGCATTGCTCTTCGTGATTCCGCTGCTCGTGTTGAGTGCTGGATTCCCATTGTGGAAGTTTTTGCAGTCATCGGGTCGAACCGCGCAGATCGCCGGTGTCGCCATGTGGCTTGGATTCCCAACGGTCATCTTGTATGCAAATCGGGGACTGTACCCAAATCTGCCTGTGGTGTGTTTTGGATTATGGTCAGCGTACCTCGTGTGGTCACGCAAAGCGTGGTGGTCAACGATGCTGGCTGGGTTTGCGTTTGGGCTCGCGATAGCGATACGACCGGTAGAGGTAGTATGGTTGTCTGCGTGGATTATTGGCGCATGGTTTTTACGGAAAGAGAAAACAACGCTGGCATGGAAAGAAGTGGCGAATTTCGCGGTGAGTGCGTTTGCGCCAATGTGTGCGGCAGCGTTTGTTGCCTGGAAAACGTATGGTTCGATTTTTGCCGTCGGATATTTTTTACGTGACACCGCACCAGCAAGTATTGGTGCGCAAGGCCTTGCGACTCCATCGTCTCCATCCGCGGCCGCGATGTGGCCATTTGGTTTTCATCCGCGCAACATGTGGTTCAATGTTCGCTCCTATCTTTTTGGCGAATGGCTCCCGTGGACCGTGATCGCAGCGCTATGCGCTGGCGTGACGTGGCGACGACGAGAGGGAAAAATTGCGAGCGGTGTCGCGCTATGGACGTTGATCGTGTGCGTTTGCGTGTACGGGCAGTCCATCTATCAAGATCATGTCGGGATCAATGTCGTCTCCAGTGGAAACTCCTTTTTGCGATACATGATCCCAATGGCCGCCGTTTTTGCGCTGTCATTTGGTGTTGGGGTTGGCATGATCGCCCAGCGATATGAAAAAAAACGATTGTTTCCCATCTTTATCGCCGTAGCTGTCGCGCTGTTTGTGGTTGGTGGAACCAAGTTTGCGTTTGATGGAGACGACGAGAATCTGATCAATGCCACGCAAGAGCTTCAGCGATACCAATCGATCCGCGCATCAACCTTTGCGCGATTTGGTTTCCAGACAATCGTCTTGTCAGATCGGAGCGATAAAATCTTTTTTCCCATCTTCCGCGTCGCGTCACCGTTGCCATCAAAAGATCAAATCTATCAACTCGTTGAACAGGCGCATGCATCTGTGACGCTCTTTACCGAGACGTTAGATGACACGGCGATGATTCCGTGGAAAAATGCAGGTATTCAATTGCGTCCCATCATTCAAAATCAAAATCAATCGCTGTATGTCCTTTCCGTCGCACCAGCGTCATTAAAATGATATGCGTATTTCTCGCATCATCGTTGTGCTGTTGTGTCTTTTGCCGTGGATGGCAGCGGTGGTTGGGATTGGTGCGTTGGCGTATCTACGATATCCACCAAGTGGAACGTTTCATGTGACATCCCACATGGACGGCAAAAGTCCATGGATTTTTCCGTTTTTACCGTCTGAGCGCGTGTCACAGCCGGGTGCCCAGCCAGATGGATGGTCTGGCCAGCGATTAACGGGTGATCCAGTGTACGCATCCGTGCGCGTCCCGGGTCCATACGAATCCGCAGACGTCTCTATCGAGTATCGCGTGGATCGTCAGCCGTTGCTCGAATTTGGCACGTCACAGCAAGCAGATGGGTCATCCGCAACAATGATCCCGATGTATTCCGCGGAGTTGAATCATACGGATTGGCACGCCGTGACGACGGGTCAGCAAAAAGGATATGTCCGCAATGGAACAAGTGATGATCGCTTGCTGAGCACCATCCCAACAGATTTAGCGGTATGGAATGCCACGGGAACAATGCCGCTCATGTTTGATCCGGCGTTTGATGCCACGACGACGCAGGTTTCGTTGCGCGGATCGCATGATTTTTACTTTGTGCCATCTGGTGGAAAAATCAGCGCATCATTTGTCTATCAAATCGCCAATCGCAAGGAGGGGAATGATGTTGTCTCGTTTCGTGTGTATCGCGGGGATCAGGAAATTGGCGACAAGGCGTACACGCTCCGTTTGAGTAATGAAACGCAGATGGGCGCTCCGCTGACGCGAGATATTACATTGGATGATGCAACGCCTGGTGTGTATCGCATTTCCATCTTTGCGCCAGACGATGTGTTTATTCGTGAGGTCAAAACAACGAGTAAGCATTGGGTGGTTGGTCCGCGGTTGTATGCGGGTGACACGGTCGGATATTTGAAAGATCAATTGCCAGTCAACGTTTGGACCAACTCACGGCACCTTGTCGCGGAAACGTTTCATAAAGAGGGGTTGCAGACGATTACGTTTGGCCCAAAGACGGGCCCGTTGCAACGAACTCACGCGACGTTGCGGTTGGATCGCACGGATGATGCGCCAGTTGTCGCATTAAATGCACCAAAGGGAGATATTCGCTATGTGCTCGATGGATACGTTGCCTTTCAAAAAGACGCCTTTTTTGAGCCAAAGCCACGACGCTTTACCGATGCAACGTTGGTTGATCCAGAGCATCTTGATGCCGTGCTGACCACGTATGTGCCACCTGTACAACTCCCAGATGGCTGGCTCAAATCAACGTTCCATCTTCCGCTGCAACCAAATGCGGACGTTTTGCGGGTGACGATCTCTGCGCCAGGATTGATGGAGCGAGCGGGGAGTGTCGATATTCGTCAAATGCAGATCACGTATCAGCGACAAGCCGGAAGTTTGAAGGATTGGGCGATGACGCTCCGCCAAGAGCTCGCAAATGCTTGGCACCGCCTGTAAATATGCAACTCCTCGAAGCTCTGAAAAGAATTCTTGCATCCGTTGCCGCGGCATTTGTGAGTTGGTATCTCGCGGCACTGCTTTTAGAAAAATTGATTCCGGGATTCGTCGCGCCATTTGTTGATATGGCGGATTTGGGTTTGATCGCCCTGCTTGCGTCGTTTGTGCTGGTTGCGGTTGCGCCACCAATCTCGTCACGGATCAAAAAAGTAGGTCTTGCGCTCGTGGTTGTTGTTGTGTCGAGTGTCGCGTTGGCGATTCTCTGGTTTTCCCTCAACGGATTCGGTACGATGGATCTCATCTTATTTGCGTCAATGATTTTGACGGTCATTCTTTCACTCTATGTCCTCCTCATCGCCCCTCGAACCAAATGAATCCGGAGCAACATTTCAAGAATTATTTCAAAAATCTCAGCAGGCGAATTGTTTGTTTTGCAAGATCGTTGCGGGAGACATCCCGTCTTTTCGCGTGTACGAAGATGATGCGGTCATCGCATTTTTAGATATTAAACCCGTGAATCCAGGTCACACGCTCATTGTCCCAAAAATCCACAGCGAAGGATTTCATGATGCCAGCGAGGAAGCACTCCAGCGCGTCGCGGTGGCAACGCAAAAAGTGGCGAACGCAATCATGAGTAGCTTGGGTGTTCCTGCGTTTAATCTGATGCAAAACAACGGCACAGTTGCCGGGCAAGTGATTCCACATCTTCACATTCATATCATCCCGCGTCACTCAGATGACGGGATACAGCTCTGGCCGGGCACCACCTACGCCGAAGGGGAAATCGCCGCGATTCAGGAAAAAATAAAATCCATTTTGGGTTGACAGTGGTGGGAGAAACAGATAGCTTGAAGCGTCTTTCAGTCCGAAAGGCGCGGAGGTTGCTGTGGAAGAACATGCATATGCGGAAAAGTGCGGCCTGGCGTTTGGTGCGTGCGAAGGGAAACGAGATGCGTTTCTCCAAACGCTCCGCGACTGGCAGCCGCCCGAGACGTCCAGCGTCGTCGATCTCCTGAAGGGGATTGATGAGCGTCTCGCGAGGTATCCGATGGAGGGTTGGCTCGAGCGCTCAATGCGCGACCAACTGCAGTACGCAAAGGATGTCAATTCCACGTACGACATGCTCGTCGTGATCGGCCTGGTTGCGCGGCTGTGGAAGCCTGCTTCAAAGGTCGAGATGGCAAGAATCGCAACGTCCATGCAAAGCGGGGAGATGTTCGTCTTTCCGACGGACGTCGCGCGTGGATGGATCATGAGCGTTCGCTCGCACATTCGCCAAAGCTTCGAGCTCTATACGCTGTTGCGTGTCGATGACCTCATGGGGCTGTGCCGAGCGTTTATCCTCGCCTCGCCCGCAGAGAAGCCGGTGATCGAACAGCGTCTCGTCCTCGAGCGCAATGATCTGGAGAGCGCGGTTTCCGTTCTTCTCCTTGCCGATTGCGGGGAAATGATTCGCGACTATCTCAAGACGTTCGACATCTGGGCGAGCGCGGCACTGGGAAGAAAGGCGCTGGAGTTGTGTGCAGACCAACAGCAGATGATGACCGCGATCAGCTGGCTCGAGCCGACGCTGTGGTGGGGCGTGTACGGTGTGATCTCCTAACGTTCCTCGGTGTTTCTCTGCCGTCCCGGCGTTCTCCTGGGGCGGTTTTCTTTTTTTACGATTTATGTTCAGATATCCGTATGAAGCTGCTTGTGACCGGCGGAGCCGGATTTATTGGGTCAAACTACGTGTATCACGTCCTCAATACGCATCCCGAGGACGAGGTTGTCGTTCTCGATAAGCTGACATACGCCGGGAATCTCGACAATCTGGCGCCGTTGACAAATCACCCACGATTTCGCTTTGTCCAAGGCGATATTTGTGATCGTGATCTCGTGATGAATCTCGTCAAAGACGTTGATGCGGTTGTGCATTTTGCGGCAGAGTCGCATGTGGATCGTTCCATCGAGGATCCAACGGTGTTTGTCCAGACAAATGTCATTGGAACGCAAACATTGCTCGACGCCTGTCGAAAAAATGGTAACAAGCGTTTTCATCATGTCTCAACGGACGAAGTGTTTGGGTCATTGGGCGCGACAGGAATGTTTACAGAGACAACGTCCTACGATCCACGCAGTCCGTACAGCGCATCCAAGGCCGCATCGGATCATTTGGTTCGCGCGGCCTATCATACGCACCATTTGCCGGTGACCATTTCCAATTGCTCGAACAATTATGGTCCATATCATTTTCCGGAAAAAGTGATCCCACTTTTCATCACAAATCTCCTTGAAGGGAAAAAAGTTCCGCTCTACGGCGATGGGATGAATGTGCGCGATTGGATTCATGTCGAAGATCATTGTCGCGGTGTTGATTTGGCGCTGAGAAACGGAAAGATCGGTGAAACCTATTTGTTCGGTGGACGATCAGAGCGTTCAAATATGGAATTAACGCAAACGATTTTGTTTGAAATGGGTTTTGGCAAAGAGATGATCGAGCCGGTCAAAGATCGCCCAGGGCACGATCGCCGATACGCCATTGATCCATCAAAAGCCGAGCAGGAACTTGGATGGAGTGTTCAGGTGCCATTTTTGCATGGGTTACGCAAAACCATCGCCTGGTACAAAGCTAATCCCGAATGGTGGCAAAAATTGAAAAACACATCCCCCGTAGGGGCGGGGTCATCCCGCCCAACTCCGAGCAATAGTCCGAATATCACAAAACCAAAAACATTGTTAGACGAATTCATCGCAGACGTTGAAAATTAAAAAATCCGACAGATGTCGGATAAGAGCTACGATGGCGCGAGTCCTTCCTTTGCGAAGGACTCTTTGATTTTGCGGGCAATCCGCAGAGCGTTCGCCTCATCCAGAACTTGGACCTCGTGAAAGGTCACATCCAGATCTTGAAAGAGGCGGAGAAAGAACGGATGATCATACGTTGCTCCCGAGACCAAGATCCAGCGATTCTTGCGGGCATGAAACTCGATGGCGATGTACTTGCGCGTCGGTTTCGCGTCCGTGGAATCTTGCCAAACGACGAACCGGACGAATTCCGTGGACGGGCCGGTGTGGGTCGAGGTTGGCTTGAGCCAGATCCCCATGTTGAGCGTTTCGCTCGGGTCATGTGGTTTTGTGAGCGGAAGGAGCTGACGAAACGATCCATCGTCTTCGACTTGGAGATTGTCGAAGATCTCGCGATCACGCTTGCTCATGGGACGAGCGATCTTCTTGAGTGCGTCGTAGGCTTTGACGGCCCGATCGAGAAGCTCCGTTTGGTGACTCACCATTGTTCGACTCCGGGTGAAGAGTTCACCCCAGAGTGGTATCGCATATTGAAACGTTGGTCA
The DNA here is from genome assembly GCA_903893445.1 of Candidatus Uhrbacteria bacterium. Taxonomy (GTDB): domain Bacteria; phylum Patescibacteriota; class Patescibacteriia; order 2-12-FULL-60-25; family 2-12-FULL-60-25; genus CAITMG01. The sequence continues at coordinate 18,617 of CAITMG010000024.1, forward strand.
ATCCGCGCTAACGTATCGCCATGAAAGCCCTTATTGCCGCAGGTGGACGATCAACGCGCATGCGTCCGATCACGCACACGATCAACAAGCATTTGATCCCATTGGCCAACCGGCCCATGTTGGAATATCCCATTCGAAAGCTTGTAGAAGCGGGGATTACGGATATCGTCTTGAATGTGAACCCGGGCGAGGCGGACGTGATGCGTTCCGTCTTTGGTGACGGGGAAAAATACGGCGCCAAACTGACGTACGTCGAACAGCAGGGCGGCGCATTGGGCATCGCACACGCCGTGGCAAATGCGGAACCATATTTGCGTGGGGATTCATTTGTTTTTTTTCTTGGTGACAATGTGATGGTTGGGAGTATCAAAAAAATGAAAGAACGTTTTGAGGCCGAGCATTTTAATTGCATGCTTGCACTGTCACGTGTGAAAGATCCAAATCGTTTTGGTGTTGCGGAATTCAATGCGGATGGAACGCTCAAGCGAGCCGTAGAAAAACCAAAAGATCCACCATCACCATATGCGATCACGGGAATCTATTTTTTTGATCAACAATATTTTGATGCGTTCAAGACCATGAAGCCGTCACCGCGTGGCGAATACGAAATCACGGATATGATTTCGTGGTACATCGCCAACGGACGCGTTGGGTACGAAGAGATTACGGGTTGGTGGAAAGACACAGGCACACCAGATGCGCTGCTCGAAGGCAACGCATTGATGTTGGATGAAATGAAGGGTGTGACGGTCGCGCCAACGGCGTCGGTCGATGCGGAGTGTCGCATTCAAGGAAATGTGGAAATCGGCGAGGGAAGTGTGATCGGGGCAAACGTCCTCATCCGCGGTCCAGTAACGATTGGTGAAAATTGTCACATCGAGCACGCGTACATCGGACCGTACTCCTCACTGGGAAACGGCGTGACGCTCAAAAACGGAGAAATCGAACACTCGATTGTTATGGAAGGTGCACGCATTGATTGCGGCAAACGGATTGTTGATTCCATCATCGGCAAAAACGCCGTGATCAGCGCCGTCGCAGACACGCTTCCGCGCGGTCACAAGTTGATCGCCGGAGATTCGTCAAAAATTGAACTGTAATTATGATCGTGATTCGGAAGGCGATTTCTACTGATCTTTCGGCGTTGGAAGGCCTCCAAAAACAATTTCATGGTGATTTGTTTGAGGATGATCGTTCTGATTTAATGCAAGCTATTTCGGATGGTCACGTTTGGGCTGCGGAAGATGCGAAAAAACTAATCGGATATCAACTTTGTGAATTATTCGGATCCGATCAGAAGAATTTTCCAAATTCGATCTTCTTGTCAGAACTATTCGTTCAGCCTGAGTATCGAAAACAGGGCATAGGTTCTCGTTTGATTTTGGCGGCATTGAAAGAACCGTGGCTAAGCATATATGAATATTTTTCTCTCACGCATGATCCGCACGAATTGCATTTGAGCGAGTATTATGAAAAATTCGGATTTACAGAATCTGGAAAAACGCATGCTGGAAATGTGAAGATGCTTCGAGCAAGATAGCTATTCCACTTTCAACGCCCAGACGCCCGTTTGGGCGTTTTTCGTTCCGGCGATAAATAGTTCTTTTCCGGCAACGGTAATATTTGTGATGTGATCGAATGTAGCGAGCGGTGTCTGCGTCCGTCCATCGCGTGGGTCGAGATTTAATGCGACGACCGTTGTTGGTGTGGCAAAAAAGATGTCGTGACCTGCGTGATGCCAGGTTGCGTCAACGATCGGTTCGCTTTGTCGGTACAAAAGTTCCGGATCTACGGCGGGGTTCCATGTCCAAATTTCTCCATTTTGGATGCCAAGATACGGTTGATCGAAGGTATTGGGAATCGTTTGGAGCGTGTTGCTTGTGAGCATGCGTGACGTTGGCGTTGCTGTATCTGTTTCAATCGAAATCCAGCGCGTCGAATCGCGAAAGATCTGTGTGGTGTTGGTTGATTTCCAAAAGGTCCAATCTCCAGCAGGCAAGACAAGTCCTTTGAGAGGTTGTGCGCGGCTGACGAAGATGCGATCAATGGTTCCGGTTGCCGATCGAAGTTCATCTCCGTTTTCCGCAACATCAAACGATGAATTTGGAAGTGTCGCCTGCGTGATCGCGAGCGTTGGAAGGGAGATGGTTGTTTGTGTCGTGCCATTTGTTCCAATGACGGCATTCTGCGCCCAGCGATACGTACCCGACGGTAAGAGAAGTGGCGATTGTCGTGTCTGGAGATCGACGAGCCATGTCGACGTTGAGCTTTCAAATAGCACGCGTTTGGAATCCGTCGACCAAAACCAGCGAACAGGTGTTGCGATTGGTTGGGGAATCGTAAACGGAATAATAGTCGTTCCGAGAGGATCTGACGCGAGGATGCTTGTCGACGTTGCAACGTTGACGCGGATCAGCGTCGCGCCATCTGGCGAGGCAGTAATGGCATCCGCTTTGACCGGATAGCGGAGTGTTGGATCGGAAATTTTCCACAGCCAAATATCCGACGCAAAGGTAGCGCGTTCCGCATTCATCTCAAGTGTCTTTTGCCAGCTGGTGTATCCAGGCTTGGAAACAGAGACGAGATGTGTCCCCGGAGTGACGGTTTGGATGGTCGATGGCGTGACGTCTTTGGTGTCTTGGCCGTCGAGGAAGAGTGTTGCGCCGGTTGGATTGGAGTCCACGATCAGCGTGCTAAACCGCTCAACCTTGCCCTTTTTGGTGTTATACCGATACCCAGAGGTATAAAAAATGACAGCCGGGGCAATGGCGAGAAAGGCAACAATATAAATCCACGGCAGGATGCGCCGATGAAAGCTCGGCCGGCGGTTTTGCGGTGTCGGCATGGTTGACGGAACGGGGTGTTCTGATATCATCGTACCATGGAGATAGAGACACGCAAGAATCGTGGGATTGCACCTTGGATCGCGACCGTCGCGCTTGCGACGATCTTGGCGTTTGCTGCCGGCTATGTGTTTGGCAGACCGTCAAATTCGCTTGCCGCGACGCGCCAGGTGGCATCAACCGGGACCGTCACGGGACTGGGGCAAAACCCGCCGAGTGACGTCAAAACAACCGTTGATTTTTCCGAATTTTGGTTGCTGTGGAAAACGTTAAAAGAAAAGTACTATCAGCAACCGATTGACGATCAAAAATTGATGTACGGTGCCATGACCGGCATGGCGGCTGGTGTTGGCGACCCATACACCGTCTACTTTGAACCAACGGGCGCAAAAGATTTTGCTGATGCGCTGCAGGGGAAGTTCGAAGGGATTGGTGCCGAGATCGGCATGAAGGACGGCGGACTCCAAGTCATCGCCCCACTTGCCGGTTCACCAGCGGAAAAGGCTGGCGTTCGTTCTGGCGACGCGATTCTCGCGATCGATAAGACCGATACGTCAGACATGTCTGTTGAAAAAGCCGTCAGCTTGATTCGTGGGAAAAAGGGAACGACCGTGACATTAAAGATCGGTCGCTACACCAACGACAAAGACGCAAAGGGAAAAATCAAGCAGACACCACAGGTGCTTGATCTCACGATTACGCGCGACACGATTGAGATTAAGAGCGTTCAATCCAAGATGCTGCGCGATAACATTGCGTACATCCAGATCACCAACTTCAACGAAGACACGGCAGATCTGTTCTCCAAAGCCGTTGCCGACATCATGACGAAAGATCCAAAAGGCCTTGTCCTTGATCTTCGCAATGATCCAGGTGGATATCTTGACCGTGCGGTCAGCGTTGCTGGCGAATGGGTCAATGATTTGACGGTTGTCTCTGAACGCCAACAAGGAAAGATTACCGAATCCTTCCGCGGAACCGGTCAAAACCGTTTGCGCGACATCCCGACGGTTGCCTTGGTTAATCAAGGTTCTGCTTCCGCCTCAGAAATCGTTGCAGGTGCGTTGCAGGATTACAAAAAAGCCAAACTCGTCGGAACAAAAACCTTTGGCAAAGGATCTGTGCAGGATTTGATTGATTTGCCAGATCACAGCGCCGTAAAGGTGACGATCGCTGAATGGGTGACCCCAACCGAACGATCGATCAATAAGACAGGCATCACGCCTGATGTGCAGGTTGATATTACTAACGACGACGCAAATGCCGGACGAGATCCACAACTCGATAAAGCCCTCGAAATTCTCACGGGCAAACCGTCCCCCAAGACGACCGTTCAGAAAACCGGGACTGGAAAGACCAAATAATCCGCCTCAACAAGCGGTGCGGTTTGAGGTTTCCTGCGGAGCCATCATTTATCGTAGAAAAAATCACGGCATTGAAATTTTTTTCATCCGTGATCCTTTCAATCGATGGACGTTTCCAAAAGGAAAGCCGGAACAAGGGGAGTCACTTGCCGATGCCGCCGTCCGCGAAAGTGCAGAGGAAACCGGCCTGACGGGTTTAAAAGTGATTGCGCCGCTCGGTCGCACGTCATTTCGTTTTCGACGACAGAATGTGGTTGTTTCCAAGACTGTGCATTTCTTTTTAGCCGAAGCTCCAGCCGAAGCCGAAGCGCATTTTCCAACGCGCGAAGAGTTACCGGAAGGAAAAGAACCGATTTTTGAAGGCAAATGGGTTCGCGCCGAGAATGTTTTTCACGTCAGTAGCTATAAAAATTCCGACAAACTTGTTGCACGTGCGTTGCGCATCATCGGAAACCATCCGCGCAACCATTGACGCTCTCGCGACGTGCTGGTGTGACGATGCTATACTCGTCCGCATATGCCAACACGACGCACAAAAAAAACGCATCAACGACGATGCTACATTTTTATCGTTGGTGGGGTGATGAGTGGTGTGGGAAAAGGTGTTGCAACCGCGTCCATTGGTGCGCTTCTTAAGGCGCGTGGACTCCGCGTAACAGCTGTAAAGATTGATCCGTACTTAAATGTTGATCCTGGGACATTAAATCCGGTTGAACATGGGGAGGTCTTTGTGACCAAAGATGGATTAGAGACCGATCAAGATATTGGGAACTACGAACGCTTTTTGGATGAAGACTTAGCGCGAATCAATTGCATGACGTCGGGCAGTATTTTTCAGACGATCATCAATCGCGAACGTTCCATGGGATATCACGGCAAGACCGTTGAGTGGGTGCCAGATATCCCGCTCGAAATCATCAGTCGCATCAAATCCGCCGCAGAAAATGCAAATGCGGATGTGACGATTATTGAAATTGGCGGAACCGTGGGGGAATATCAAAATCTGTTGTTTCTCGAAGCATGTCGCATGATGCGCCTCGAAGCGCCTGGTGATGTGCTCGTTGGTTTGGTGAGTTACTTGCTTGTCCCAGGGAGTATCGGCGAGATGAAGACCAAGCCAACGCAATACGCCGTTCGCTCAATGAATAGCGCGGGTTTGCAACCAGATTTGATTATCTGTCGGGCACAATTCCCAATTGATGAACCACGCAAGCAAAAGCTCTCCGTGAGCTGTAATGTGCATGCGAATGATGTCTTTGCCGCACCAAACGTCAACTCGATTTACGAGGTTCCGTTGCGATTCCGTGAACAAGGTGTCACCGATCGTATTGTGGAAAAACTGAATCTCAAAAAACCACGTCAGGAAGTGGCGATGTGGAGAGAATTAAACGAACGCATCACAGCCGCGAAGAAGCCAATTAAGATCGGCGTGATCGGGAAGTATTTCTCAACCGGTGATTTTACCTTAAGCGATGCGTATCTCTCGGTGTTGGAAGGGATTAAGCATGCGGCGTGGGCAATCAAGCGCAAGCCGGAAATCGTGTGGCTCAACAGTGAAGATTTTGAAAAACATCCAGCCACGTTAGCAAAAGAATTGAAACAGCTTGATGGCATATTGATTCCAGGTGGTTTTGGGACGCGTGGGATTGAGGGAAAGATCATGGCGATTCAATACGCACGCGAACACAAGATTCCGTATCTCGGTTTGTGTTATGGCATGCAACTTGCGACGGTTGAAGTCGCTCGTCATCTCCTGGGATGGAAAGATGCAAACACGACAGAAATCGATCCAAAGACAACGCATCCGGTCATTCATCTGATGAATGAGCAGGAGGAAAAGATGAAAGATAAAAACTACGGCGGCAGTATGCGCCTTGGCGAATATCCGTGCGAATTGAAAAAGGGGAGCTTGGCGCAAAAATTATACGGAGCCGATCTCGTCATGGAACGTCATCGTCATCGCTACGAAGCGAACCCGGTGTATCGCTGTGAGCTCGAAACCGCGGGGTTGCATGTCACGGGTCTTTCCCCGGATGGCGCGCTCGCCGAGATCGTGGAGTTTAAAGATCATCCGTTTTTTGTGGCAACGCAATTTCATCCTGAGTATCTTTCCCGTCCGATGCGTCCGCATCCGCTGTTCCTGGGATTCCTCAAAGCCGCTGCCAAGAAATGAGAATAAAAAAACGCGAGCCTTTCCAGGCTCGCGTTTTTGATCTGATCGGTTGAGCTTATTTGGTCTCGGCTGTGCCTGGGACGATATTGGCAAACTTCACGGTTTTGAAGGCGCCGGTAAAGCGGCGAACTTTCTTTTCCGTAAATTTGACGACACCGTTCGCCATAGCGAAGAGGGTATCATCGGAGCCCTTTGCGACGTTGACGCCTGGGCGCACCTTTGTGCCGCGCTGGCGAACGATAATGTTGCCTGTTTTTGCAACTTCACCGGCGTAGAGCTTAACGCCAAGACGTTGACCGTGGGAATCACGGCCGTAACTGGTTGAGCCACCTGCTTTTTTATGTGCCATATGTTATGGGTAATTGAGGCTTTTTCGTAGTAGGCGGTAGGCAATAGCCAAAACGTCCGCCACTGAATGTAGGCGAAGAATAAAGGAATCCGGGCTTCTTGTCAAGGCAGGAATATCCCCATATAGTCCATTTGCGAGTTGGTCGGAGCTACAGCCGACAACCTACCAGCCATTGTCCGTAATTTATCTTATTTATGCCAAAATCCAAAGAAGAACTAACAACAGAGATTGAGCGAGTGCTGGATATTATGCGTCCGGGCATCCAGATGCACTCCGGCGGAGTTGAGTTGGTGGATGTGGATATGGAGACCGGAAAGGTCTCCATTCGCCTCCAAGGAGCATGTGTTGGGTGTCCGATGTCGGATATGACCCTCAAAATGGGCATTGAAGAGACGCTACGCGAGATGGTGCCGGAAGTCACAGAGGTCGTTGCGGCATGAGTGTTTTTCCTCTACACTTAGCCCCATGAGGTGGGATGAGTGGCGCTTTTCGGCGACGCGAGCCTGGCAGGATCGCGTCGTACGTTGGATGACGCTGGTCACCGTCGTTTTTGATTTTGCCATTGCCGGGCTTTTTTTGTGGAAGATTCTTCCTCTTTCTGCAGGTTCTGGCATTTTGACGTATCATTACAACATCTACCTCGGGATTGATGATGTTCGTGCATGGCAGTGGATGTTGGTGCCTGTGGGGACAATGTTGGGCTGTTTGGTACTGAATACGTTGTTGGCATTTGGTGTCTACCGTCAAGATCGGATCGCGGCACGAGCGTTAACCGTGCTTACCATCTTTATTTCGGTGTTGTGGGCGGTGACGCTCTCTTATCTTGTGACGATTAATCGCTAATTCTATGTCTGTCCCATCCGATTACATCTTGAAAATCTTGGTCGTGTCGTTGGCGAGTTTTGCGGTTGCGATGTTGTTTTCGCCGGTGTTGATTCGGTTGTTGCGAAAGATGAAGATCGGCAAAACCATTCGCGACGAAAAATCCGCACCCATTGCCGCAAAGTTGCACGCCGCAAAAGCGGGGACGCCAAACATGGGTGGACTTGTTGTGTGGGTGACGGTTGCCGCGTTGACGCTGATCTTCTCGATGACGTCGTGGACATTTTTGTCACGTGGACAAACGTTGTTACCGCTCGGCGCAATGATTGCTGCAGCGCTCGTTGGATTAGTAGATGATTATTTGAATGTTAAAAAAATCGGTCCAGCAGGTGGTGGGTTGCGTATGCGCCATCGGATTATTTCGTATGGAGCGATCGCGCTGGTTGTCGCAACGTGGTTTTACACAAAGCTTGGCTGGGATACGTTGCATCTTCCATTTACGGGCACATTTGAAATTGGTTGGTGGTACATCCCGGCATTTGTCTTGGTGATCGTTGCGACACAAAATGCCGTCAACATCACGGATGGTCTCGACGGTCTTGCAGGTGGTCCATTGGTCGCCGCGTTCACCGCGTATGCCGTGATTGCTGTCTTGCAGGGAAAATTTGATCTCGCGATTTTTTGTGCGGCGATTATTGGGGCGTTAATGGCATTCCTGTGGTTTAACGTCACGCCAGCATCCTATTTTATGGGTGACACGGGGGCGATGTCGCTGGGAACGGTGTTGGGAATTGTCGCAATGCTGACCAATCAGCCACTCCTGCTCGTGATTATCGGTTTTCCATTTGTCATTGAAACGTGTTCCGTGATCATTCAGCTCACGTCGAAAAAGTTGCGCAAGAAAAAAGTTTTTCTGAGTGCGCCACTGCATCATCATCTCGAAGCGAGTGGATGGACCGAGCCGCAGATCGTCTTTCGTTTTTGGCTCATGTCGTTGTTTGCGGCGGGTGTTGGGGTGATTCTTGCGCTCATTGACCGGATCTAACTATGCGTGGCCTTCAGCCGATCGATCGAAAATTCCTTCTCCTGCTGAGTGCAGTGTGCGGGTTCGGTTTGCTGATGTTGCTTTCGGCGAGCGGTCCATTGGGATATCAGACGTTTGGAGATAGTTATTATTTTTTCAAACATCAATTGTTCTTTGGATTTTTTCCCGGCCTGGCAATCTTTTACGTCCTGTCGCGCATTGATTACCGAAAACTTCGTTCCGTTGCTGCTCTTGGACTATTTTTGAGCGTCTTATTGCTGGTGATGGTGTACATGCCGGGCATCGGCTTAAAACTTGGTGGATCCGAGCGATGGGTGAAAGTTTTTGGTCTGGCGTTTCAGCCATCGGAGTTCGTCAAGGTGACGTTTCTCCTCTATATGTCCGTGTGGCTTGCCGCACGAAAGCAAGAAGCAAAGACCGTGCAGGAAGGGCTCATGCCATTTTTATTTGCAACGGGTATTGTCGGGCTCTTGTTGATTTTGCAACCAAACACGGGTTCGATGTCCGTGATCGTGATTTCCGCCGTCATGATGTATATGATCGCTGGCGCCCCGTGGGGCTGGTTTGCATTGATGGGTGCCGGTGGCGTTGGGTTGCTCGCGTTACTCATTAAGCTCACGCCGTATCGTGCGGCTCGCTTCATGACCTTTTTACATCCGGAACTCGATCCAAAAGGAATTGGCTACCATATCAATCAAGCATTTTTAGCAATTGGTTCGGGTGGATTGTTTGGGCTGGGATATGGTCATTCCCGACAAAAGTTTTTATATTTGCCGGAAGTCGCGGGTGACTCGGTGTTTGCGGTGATGGCAGAGGAGATGGGCTATTTTATTACTGTGGCATTTATCGTATTGATGGGATTTTTTGTTCGTCGAATCATTACGATTGCGGAAAATGCTCCAGATGAATTTGGACGATATCTTGCGACCGGTATTGGTTCATGGATCGCGGTGCAAACCGTGCTCAACATTTCGTCCATGATGGGATTGTTGCCGATGACCGGCGTGACATTACCGTTTGTGAGCTATGGCAGCTCCGCGTTTTTGGCACTGGCGATGGGAATGGGGCTCGTTGCATCAATTTCTCGCCAATCACGACTATGAAGACGATTCTTTTTGCGGGTGGTGGAACGCTTGGACCTGTCACGCCGCTTCTTGCGGTTGCGCGTCGCATGAAAAAGTTGGATGCGTCGGTTGAGTTTGCATGGGCTGGCACAAACGAAGGACCGGAGCGCGAAGTCGTGGGACGCGAGCGGATTCCATTGAGCGTGATTCCAACCGTAAAGCTCCCGCGATATTTTTCGTTGGACATTTTTTCGTGGCCGTCAAAATATTTCGCCGCGCGTCGTGCGGCGGGGGAGCTCCTTGATCGCGTGAAGCCATCGCTGGTTGTTGGCGCGGGTGGATTTACGCAGGTCCCGGTGATTCTCGAAGCCGCAAAACGAAAAATTCCGTGCGTCATTCATCAGCTGGATGCTGAGCCAGGATTATCCAATCGCGCTGTTGCAAAAAAATGCATATCCGTCACAACGTCTTTCGCGTATGAAAAGCCACCGTTCGGATCCGTCAAAACCCAACGCGTCGCAACGCCGTGTCGTTTTGCCGGAGCAAGATTGCCTGATCGTCACGCGGGCGCTGAGCGATTTTTTTTAGATGAGCGCAAACCGACGGTCTTTGTTTTTGGAGGGGGAACGGGCGCAGCGGCGATCAACGAAGCGATTCGACGAACAAAAACCGAGTTACTGACGAATGTTCAGCTTATTCATCAAACCGGGAAAGGCAAACGACAAAACGACACAACGGAAAAAGGCGTCGTGGTTTCCGAGTTTTTTGATGAGCAGGACATGCTGTTTGCCTATGCTGTGGCAGATATCGTGATTTGCCGTGCCGGAATGGGTGCGCTATCTGATCTCGCGGCGTTAAAAAAAACGGCGATTATCATCCCGATCCCGCATTCGCATCAAGAGAAAAATCTCGAGGCCGTCAAAGCGGGTGTGCTTGGCATTCATCAAACAGAGCGGCTTGATCACGATCTTAGCGCCGCGATCGCAGATCACTTGAAAAACGCCGGATATCGCACCCATCTTGGCGAGACATTACACGCGCTGCTTCCAACGGATGATGGCACAGCATTAGCTCAAAAATGGCTGGGTTTTCTCAACCCTTGAAATCCGTTCGAGGATACCGTATACTCGTGCCCACAAGACGAATATCGAGACTTGGTAGCTCAGTTGGTAGAGCAGTGGCCTTTTAAGCCAACGGTCGTGGGTTCAATCCCCACCCAAGTCACCACGTAAAAGCCGTAGCAAAAGCTGCGGCTTTTGCTTTACGGCTCACGTGGCGCAGCCAATATAAAAAATCGCACCATTGAAGGTGCGCGAGTGTTGCTGTCTTAACGGCGATATTTCGCCAAGTTGACGCCGAGATCCGCCGGACCAAAGGCGCCCGGGAGAAGATCGGAGATTCGCTTGAAACCCGACAACGTTCCGTCTGGGTTGATATCGAGGACGTTGAGTGGGCTCGGCATGTTGAGCGAATAGAATTCGTAGAGCTTCTGTCTACATTTGCCGCAGGGAGAAACGGAGGTAGCAGTGGTGCCATCCAGACCGCCGAGGGCAACGATCAGGGTGGGCGAACGTTCGCCTCTCGTCACCATTGAGCTGATCGCCGCCTCTTCTGCATGCGTTCCGTCGTAATCAGCACATTCGACATTGCAGCCAGCGTAGATCTTCCCGGATCTCGTCACAATCGCAGCTCCGACGAGATAGCGAGAGTATGGCGCATACGCATTCATTCTTGCGTTTTGAGCCGCTTCAACCATGAGGCTGACGAGATTGGGATCAATGGTGTTGAAATGCGTAAGGAGCATCGTTTCCTCCGTTAGTGCGTGGCGATACTGTCATGGGCCTGTACATCTGTCAAAATTTCAAAAAATACGTTATTATGAGCACAATCAATCACATGCGCATTGCAATGTTGGGATGTAAAGGGATTCCTGGCTTCGCCTCAAAGGGCGGAGGCGTGGAAACGCATGTCGAAAAATTATCCGTTCGACTGGTTGAGCGTGGCCATCACGTGAGCGTGTACACGCGTCCATATGCCAATCCAGATCACAAAACGTCATGGAAGGGTGTTCAGTTGATCACGCTCCCAACCATTCGGACAAAAAATCTTGACGCCATCGTGTCAACGTTTTTGGCGACCATGCATGTGCTGTTTCAGGACGTGGATATCATTCATTATCACGGCGTTGGCCCGTCAACACTCGCATGGATTCCGCGTCTTTTTAAACCACGCGCAAAAGTCGTCGTGACATTTCATAGTCGCGATCGGTTTCACGAAAAGTGGGGGATGATCGCGCGTGCCTATCTGGCGTTTGGCGAGTGGACGGCCGTGACGTTTCCGCATGTGACGATTGCTGTGTCGCATGTGATTCGGGTGTTTTGCAAAAAGATGTATAACGCCGATCACGTGTTGTACATTCCAAATGGCGTGGAGATTGTTGATACGGTCTACGGGACAAGCGCATTAAAAAAGTTTGGCCTCACTCCAAACAATTATTTTTACACATTAAGCCGTTTTGTTCCGCATAAAGCTGTCGAGGACGTGATTCAGGCATTTAAAAAAGTTGAAACCGACAAAAAATTACTCATCATCGGTTGGGCGGATGAATCCGAGCGCGTCTACGGCGAAAAGATTGAACGCATGGCGCAAGGTGATCCACGCGTGGTGCTCGCAGGTCGTCAAACCGGTGAAGCTCTTGAACAGTTGATGTCGCATGCGTATGCGATGGTGACGGCGTCTCGCAGTGAAGGGTTGTCGATTGCGGTTCTCGAAGCCATGTCGCATGGCAAGATGGCCGTGATGAGTGATATTCCGGAAAATCTCGAAGTCGTGGATCACTCCGGCGTCTCCTTTAAGACCGGTGATATCGATGCGTTGCGCGACACCTTGCAATGGTTGTGCGGCGATGAAATCCTTGTGCGTGAGCGCGGTGAGCGTGCGCGTGGGGTGATTAAAAAACTGTATTCGTGGGATTCGGTCGTGATCCGGATCGAGCATGTGTACCAAGAATTGTGTAAAAAATAATCTATGAAACTTTCCGCCGGAC
>CAITMG010000025.1 GCA_903893445.1 Candidatus Uhrbacteria bacterium
CTCCCAAAAGCCTACGACGCCTCTTCCGTGGAAGACGATCTTTATCGTTCCTGGGAAGCGTCCGGAATGTTTAATCCGGATAACTTGCCAGAGCGTCATCAGGCCGGTGCGCCGTACTGTATTGTGATGCCGCCGCCAAATCGGACGGGGACGTTGCATATGGGTCATGCATCGATGTTGGCGGTGGAGGATTTGTTGATTCGCTTTCATCGCATGAGTGGCAAGCGCGCGTTGTGGATTCCGGGAACGGATCACGCGGCAATCGCGACGCAGGTCAAGGTGGAACAGCTGTTGGTCAAACAGGGGATGAAAGATCCGCGGAAAGAACTAGGCCGTGAAAAATTTTTGGAAAAGGTTGTTGAGTTTGCGGAAGAATCGGCGACCACGATTCGCAATCAGGTTCGCAAGATGGGGTCATCATGCGATTGGTCGCGTGAACGTTATACGTTTGATGCGCCACGAAATAGCGCCGTGAACGCGGTATTTAAAATGATGTTTGATGATGCGATTATTGAACGCGGCTATCGCGTGGTGAATTGGGATCCGCAATTTCAAACAACGCTTTCGGATGACGAAGTTTTGACAAAGGAAACAACGGCAAAGTTGTTGACGTTTACGTATGACAAGGATTTTCCGATCGTAATTTCAACGACGCGACCGGAAACGAAATTTGGTGATACGGCTGTGGCGGTGCATCCGGATGATGAACGATATGCGCAATACATCGGTCAAACATTTACGCCGACGTTTTGTGGGAAGAAGTTGTCCATCAAAGTTATTGCAGACGTTGCCGCTGATCCGGCGTTTGGGACGGGTGCGCTTGGTGTCACGCCAGCGCATTCGATGATTGATGCAGAGATGGCAGAGCGTCATGGTTTGGAAACGATTCCGGTCATCGGCAAAGATGCACGCATGTTGCCGGAAGCTGGGAGTGAATTTGCTGGACTGACGGTTCAGGAGACACGTGCGAAGGTTGAACAGATGCTTGCGGATGCCGGACTCTTGAAGAGTGTTGAAGAGGTTCCACAGAGTTTGCCGGTTGCGGAACGCGGTGGTGCGGCTGTGGAGCAACTTCCGATGCGCCAATGGTTTGTTCGTGTGAATAAGAAATTTGCATTGCGTCAGGATACGCTTGGGACGTGGAAAAAAGGCGAGATGGTGACGTTAAAAGAATTGATGATCGAGACGGTTCAATCCAAGCAAACGACGATTGTTCCGGATCGGTTTGAGAAAACATATTTCCACTGGATCAACAATCTTCGCGATTGGTGTATTTCGCGCCAGATTTGGTTTGGGCATCAGATCCCGGTGTGGTATCGCGGCGATGAAATGGTTTGCTCAGACGTTTCTCTGGGTGACGGATGGACGCAAGATCCAGATACGTTGGATACGTGGTTTTCATCGGGGATGTGGACATTTTCGGCATTAGGTTGGCCGAATATGCGTGAGTGGGAAGAGCATCGGGATTATCATCCGACGGCCGTGTTGGAAACGGGATATGATATTTTGTTTTTTTGGGTTGCGCGCATGATTTTGATGTCGACGTATGTGTTGGGAGAGGTTCCATTTAAAGATGTGTATCTTCATGGTCTTGTTCGTGATGAACAGGGGAGAAAGATGTCCAAGTCGCTGGGAAATATTTTAGATCCATTGGATTTGATTCCAAAGTTTGGAACGGATGCGGTGCGTTTGTCGCTCGTGATGGGCACAACGCCGGGTCAGGATATGAAGTTGTCCGAGGCGAAGATCGAAGGGTTTCGCAACTTTACCAACAAGCTGTGGAATATTTCGCGATTTATCCTCATGCAGATTGGTAACGATGCATCTTTTGACTTGGGCGTGATGAATCACGCCCCTACAGGGACAACGCTCGCAGATAAATGGATTTTGTCGCGATTAACGGAGGTTGCACAAAGCGTCACGCACAAGCTTGAGCACTACGAGCTTTCCTCTGCCGGTGAAGAGTTGCGCGATTTTACGTGGAATGATTTGGCGGATTGGTATTTGGAAATTGCGAAAATCGAAAAAGGAAAAGAGGCGATTCTTGCGCATGTGCTCAAGACGATTCTCGCGTTGTGGCATCCGTTTATGCCGTTTGTGACCGAGCAAATTTGGAAGACGGCCGGTTTTGGCGGATCGCTGATGATTGCGGAATGGCCGTCGTTTGTCGTGTCGTATGATGGTTCGGCGGATCGTGATTTGGTCGCGTTTTCCAAGCTCGTTCGTTTTGTGACGTTGGTTCGCCAGATCCGCAGCACGGAGGGTGTTGAGCCGGTGACGTTGCTCGAATGTGCGGTGATGGCGGATGCAGAGGTTCGCGTTGTTTTGGAATCAAATATCGAGATTGTGAAAAAGTTGGCACGATGTTCGTCTGTCGCATTCGTGACAGAAGTTCCAGATGGCTGGCATGTCGTCACGGAGTTTGTGACGGTTGCGTTAAATTTGGGTGCAACGATTGATGTGGAAAAAGAACGCGAAAAATTTACGAAAGAAATTGCGGAGACGGAATCGTACATCACTTCACAGGATGTGAAACTCGCGAATCAGGAGTTTACGTCCAAAGCTCCGGCGAAGGTTGTGGAGGGGATGAAAGCGAAACGCGATGAGGCGGCGCAGAAATTGGCGGCATTGAAAGAGCGGCTCGCCTCGCTGAAGTAATTTAAAAACATCCGGTACACACGCTTCGCAGAGGGGACCCAAACTCTGCTCAGCATGTGCACCGGATGTTTTTTGATGTAAAAAAATCGCCCAATTTAGGACGATGAGGAGCGGAGGAGCCGATAGGCGATCGCTGACGAACCGAGGAAGATGAAGACGAGGATTCCGTAGTAGACCCAGTTTGGCACCGCTGGGAAGATGTTCCATCCCGTACGCATGGCGCTGAGTTTGGTGTAGAGAGCCGTCATTCCAGCTCCAAGCGCGGCAGACAGGAATGTGGAGATGAGATCAAAGCTAAAACGATTTTTTTGGGCCTCTGGTCTGAGTGTCTCGCTGTCTTTTTGAAAGACGAGTTCTTTGGGATCTGACGGCCGGGAGCCGTCAGTCGGACGGGTGGAATCGGCCATGCAAACCTCCAGGGAGTAGCTTGGCTTTGTCGCCCGCGCTCGTCAACAGCGTCGTCTTGCAACTCTGTTTACGGCGTCATAGACTAGAAACCTATGGAACATACTTTTACCGATCAAAATTTTCAGAAAGAGGTTCTTGAATCCGAAATCCCGGTTTTTGTGGACTTTTGGGCACCATGGTGCGGTCCATGCCGTTTAATGGGTCCGGTGATTGAGCAATTGGCTGATGAATTGGATGGTTCAAAGATTAAAATCGGCAAATGCAATGTAGATGATAACGCGGCCATGGCGATGAAATTTGGCATCATGTCGATCCCAACGATGTTGGTGTTTAAGGGTGGTCAGGTTGCCGAGACAATGGTTGGCGCGGTGCAAAAAGATGCATTGAAAGCAAAATTGGAAAAGCATTTTTAATTGATGTAGGGGCGTGATTCATCACGCCCAAATCAAAGGAATATTCGTTTTCATCGGGCGCAATACATTGCGCCCCTACCAGTTATGGATATCAGAAATGTGATTATTATCGGGTCTGGTCCGGCGGGATGGACGGCGGCGATTTATGCTGCGCGTGCAGATCTGAAGCCGTTGATTTTTGAAGGGAATGAGCCGGGTGGGCAATTGATGACGACAACGGACGTAGAAAATTTTCCAGGTTTTGTGAATGGCGTGATGGGTCCAGAGTTAATGGGCGTGATGCGCGATCAGGCGAAGCGCTTTCAGACGGAAATTATTTCCGCACATGTGACGTCCGTGGATTTTTCGCAGCAGCCGCTCAAAGTAACGGTTGGAGAAAAAGACTATTTTGCCAAATCCGTGATTATCTCGACTGGTGCTACAGCACGGCGTCTTGGATTGGAATCGGAAAAGCAATTATATGGGAAAGGTGTCTCCGCCTGTGCGACGTGTGACGGATTTTTCTTTAAGGGGAAAAAAGTCATCATTGTTGGCGGGGGAGATAGCGCGATGGAAGAAGCGATGTTCCTGACGCGTTTTGCGGAGGTGACGATCGTTCATCGCCGCGATGCGTTTCGCGCGTCCAAGATCATGCAAGAGCGTGTGATGGCAAATCCGAAAATTACGATCATTTGGAATTCTGCGGTTGATGAAATCCTTGGCGTTGATGTCGGTCATGTAACTGGCGTGCGTTTGAAGGATACGGTGACCGGCGAAACGCGCGAGATGGCCATTGACGGTGTGTTTGCCTCGATCGGTCATGAGCCAAACGTTTCACTCTTTAAAGACGTTCTTGATCTGGATGAAAAAGGGTATCTCAAAACGGTTCCGGGAACGTCAAAGACAAATATTCCGGGCGTCTTTGCGGCCGGGGACGTTCAGGATTCGCACTATCGTCAGGCGATTACGGCGGCTGGATCTGGTTGTATGGCTGCGTTAGATGCGGAGAAGTATCTCGCTGGGCTGTAGAACGTTTGTAACGCGGTACGGGGAGACGGGTATGTTTCCTCGTACCGTATTTTATTCAAACGCCATTTTATGAACAAGACACACACATTTTTTGCTGCAGCAACGCTTGCGGCAACGGTTTTAAGTCCGGTCGCGGCTTTTGCTCAGGAGACATCAACAACGACACCTGTTCCAACGTTGTATTCTTCGTCCTCATCGACCTGCGATCAGCGCACGGCAGATTATTTGATCAAGGTTGAAAAAACACGCACGGATGCTGATGCAAAGTTGGCAAAATTGCGTATCGACCAGGATGCAAAGATTTCTACAAACGAAACAACGGCAGACGCGAAGCTTCAGGCGACACGCACTGAGCAGGATGCGAAGGTCACGGCGCGTCGTGCGACGCAGGACGCAAAGGGGAATCAGTCTCCTGCGGTCAAAGCGGCGCTTCAGACATATCGTGCAGCCATTGATTCTGCCTTAACAGCGCGACGAACTGCGGTTGATGCGGCAGTGAAGACATATCGTGCGGTTCAAGATCCGGCACTTGCAACGCGTCGTGCTGCGGTTGATGCGGCGATTGCTGCGCGCCGATCTGCAGTGGATAGCGCGTATACCACATGGAAGGCTCGTTGCGGCGGAACAGAAGCTGATCGAAAGGCGGCCAATGCGGCATTTTCGACAGCGGTTTCTGCGGCTCGCAAAACGTCAGCTACAGCGATCGCATCCGCGATGAGCGCGTACGCAGCCTCTATGAAGTCAGCACTCGCGACAAGACAGACTTCCGTGAAATCCGCGCAGGATGCGTACAAGACATCTGTGAAGGCGGCACAAGACGCATTTAAGGCAGCTCGTGCAGCTGCGAAGTCGACAAAGTAAACGGTTTTCGTCAAAATTAAAAATCCTCCGGTTTCCCCGGAGGATTTTTTTACACGATGCTTGACTCGGAGAGTGAAACGACGCCTTTTTTGGCTCGTGGTTTTTTTTGTGGAAACGAAATGGTAAATTCGGTTCCTTTTCCTTCTATGCTCGTGAAGGAGATTGATGCCTGACAGACGTCGACAAGCTCTTTGACAAAATACAGCCCAAGTCCAGATCCATTGCTTATCTGACGAACGTTCTGTGCGCGGAAATATTTTTTAAAAATATATTTTTGTTCCGATTTTGGAATTCCGCTTCCGCTGTCTGTCACGCGAACAACGATGTGCTTATCTCTTTTTTCAAGTCGGACGGAAATGGTTCCATTTTCGGGGGTGTATTTCTCTGCGTTGCTCAGGAGGTTGAGGATGATTTCTCGAAAAAATGAGGGATCTGTTTCGACGGGGATCGGCTGAAGATATAATTCGATGATGTGATTTTTGTGTTCAAACTGTTCGGACATGTCTGTCGCGATTTTTTCGATGGTGTCAGCGGCGCTAAATCGTTCCGGTCTAAACGCGATTCGTCCGGATTCGATGCGTGAAATGTTCAATAGTCGATCGACGAGACTGATGAGTGATTCGGTCGCGCTCGTGACGTCTGCGACAATCTGTTTGGTTTTTGGCAGCTGTTTTGTTTCTTCGCGCAGAAGCTCGAGATGCCATTTCATTCCCGTTAAGGGCGTTTTGAGTTGATGCGCTGTGACAGAGATAAACTCGGAGCGCATGCTTTCGAGTTCTTTTTGTTTGGTGATGTCTTCTTCTGTGCCAATGAATCCAATAAGTTCTCCTTTTTCGTCTACTACAGGAGAAATGATGCTATGCGCCGTATATGGCGTTCCATTTTTTCGGATGTTGCGTATTTCTCCTTCGAATGGTTTTTTTTCAATTTTAATCCGATGCCACATTTTTTTATAAAACCCTTCTGGCATTTGACCGCCCCAGAGGCGTGGTGTTTTTCCGATCACTTCTTCGGAAGAAAAGCCCGTAATCCGTTCTACCGCGGAATTTGCGTAGACGATTTTTCCATCCGTGTCCGTGATGATGATGTGGTTGAAGGCATTTTTGACGGCTAGCTGAAAAATTCCGCATTGTGCACTCCGGAGCAAGAGATTTTTATGAGGCATACGGGATTACGCGAGAGCGATGAGGATGATTCCGGCTGTTGCGAGGACGCCCCCGGCGGCAAGTTTCCAGCTTAGCTTTTCCGCCAAAAAGAGAACGGAAAATATGATCACCATGATCAACGATAGTCGATCGAGGGCTGCGACTTTTGTTGACTGCGCTTGGCTTAAGGCAATAAAATAAAATAACCAGGATAATGCACCAAATACGGCTGATCCGACAATGAACCAGACGGCCGTCAGGTCGAGTGTTGAAAGGAGTCGAAAACGTCCGGTTGCCCCAAGGACAGCCATCATAAACGCGAACATAAAGAAACTGCGAATACCGGTCGCAAATGTCGGGTCGATGCCCTTGAGTCCAATTTTTCCGAAAACGGTCATGATTGCCGCAGCGACGGCGCCAAGAATGGCATAGATTGCCCACATACGTTAGGATAATAGCATGAAGGCTCGCATATTAAGTATTGAGACAAGTTGCGACGAGACATCCGTCGCGATTTTAGCTGCGTCCAAAACAGCGATTCGTTTAGCGCATCATGAAACGGCAACGCAAATTCCGATCCATCAGCGATATGGCGGCGTTGTTCCTGAGGTTGCGGCTCGTACGCATGTCGCTGAGGTTGTGTCTCTTTTGGAGCGTGCTGGGGCGTTTGCAAAGCGGCCGCCGTTTGATGCGATTGCGGTGACGCGTGGTCCGGGTTTAGCGACAGCGCTTCGTGTCGGGATTGATGCGGCGCGGACGATCGCGGCAGTGACGGATGTTCCGATCATTGGCGTGAATCATCTTGAGGGGCATCTTGCCTCGGTGTGGTTGGTTCCAGAGAATCGGAAAAATTGGAAATTTCCATTATTAACGTTGCTTGTGTCTGGCGGACATACGGAAATTGTTTTGATGAAGGATTTTGGCAAATATCAGGTCCTGGGTCGGACGCGGGATGATGCGGCAGGGGAGGCGTTTGATAAAACGGCGAAACTTATGGGATTGGGATATCCCGGTGGACCGATGATCGCGCAGTTGGCCGTTGATGGGGATCCGAACGCGATTTCGTTTCCGCGTCCGATGTTGAATGACGGGTCGTTTGATTTTAGTTTTTCCGGATTAAAATCTGCGGTTCGTCGCGAATGGGAATTACTGCCGGACGCGAAGAAAAAAGATTCACAGGTGATTGCGGATTTTTGTGCGTCTATTCAGCAGGCGATTACGGATGTCCTTGTTGCAAAAATGTTGGCAGCCGCAAAAAAATCCAAGCCCGTGATGGTGAGTATTGCTGGTGGCGTATCGGCGAATGTTCATTTACAGCAACGTCTTGCGCAGGCCTTTGCGGAAAAATTTCCTTCTGTTCGGATGTTGCTTCCAGCAAAGGGTCTTCATACAGATAACGCGGCAATGATTGCGGCGGCTGGATATTGGCAATTGCGCAATGGAAAAAAGAGCAATTGGAAAACGTTGGATTCTCAGCCGGAATTAGATTTATAACAAAATGCTTCTGTCATCCCCGCGAAGGCGGGGATCCAGAATGAACTAAAATTATATTTATGCTGGATTCCCGCCTGCGCGGGAATGACAATGATATATGGCCAGAACTGTGAAGATAAAATGGAATCAACATCAGGAGACCTTTGTTTTAAACGAGGTCGAAGATTGGTGTGAGGTTGCGTTACGTGTTCGGGCGTTGTTGGCGCCGGGTGTTGTTGTTGCGCTGTCCGGTCCGTTAGGGGCAGGGAAGACGACGTTTACACAAGTCCTTGCAACTGAGTTGGGGATTCGGGAGACGCCGCAGAGTCCAACGTTTTCGCTTTTACGAACGTATCGTATCCCAAAAGGGATCAATGGTGTGTCGCGGATGGTTCATGTTGACGCGTATCGCATTGAAGATGAATCAGATTTGTTGCCATTGGATTTAGATGCGGAACTGGAAGACGGAAAGACCTTTTTGATGATAGAATGGCCGGAGAAGATTTCGCGCTGGATACAGCGTCGGTCTGCTGTTATTTCTCTTTCTATCACGATGTAAGTATGGCCAATCCTTCTGAAAATCCTTTTCGACCTTCGACTCATGGGCGTCCGCGCGTTCCAGCTCGTCCTCCGACACCGGAGGAACGCGACAAGCAACGACGTGAAAAACAGTTGAAGCTTGGCGTTTTGTGGTCCGATCGTCGCATCACGAAAGAGCGTTTGCAGGAGCGTCGTGTTGGTTTTACTGCGGCGGATATTGAGCGCTACCAGCTTGTGACAAAAGAGATGCGCGCCATGAAAGGGACAGAGGAGCCGGGTTGGACGGAGTGGATGCTCTTGGAGGGCGCGGATGGTCAGGGTGGCGTGACGGGTTCAAAATATGAATGGTTTGGTGGCGATGTTCTTGCATACAATCCAAATAAAATTGATGATGTTCTTCATCGTACGGATGCGATTCTCTTTTTTTTGGAGGAAGAAAATGATCGTCGAGCGTATCCGGTTTCTGTGGATACGGTTTCGTTTGAGGATCGATATTCGGAAAAATTTCGGAAAGATTTTGATCGTTTGAATCCGCGCGACGTCCAATTATCATCGGCGTATTGGGTTGATACGGAAAGCGATACGGCTGGTGAAGCGATTGATGTTCCACGAGAAGGCGTGATTCAAACGGTTCCGACAAGCGTGTACATTCCAAGTTCGTTTGCCGAAAAATATCGAGATCCATCAACGTCGATTCAGGAGGCTGATGCGCTTATGCGTCGCTTGCGTCCGTTTGTGCTCGAGCAGATGCGTGTTGAAATGGAAACGCAACTTTTATACTTGTTGGGGGAATTGCGCTTTAAAAGCATGCTCTCGGGTGAGGCGACGTCGAATGGACAGACGCGAAGCGAGCTCATGGAACAGGTTAAACATATGACGCTCCCTGAAGGGCGTCGTGGTGTTGCGGTAAATATCTTATCGAATGCATTGACGACGATTTGGCGCGAAAGCGAAGCGGCTGGCCCGATGGATGCTCAGCTCCGTCGTGAGCTGCCGGGAATCATTCAAAAATTAGGCGCGATCCTTCCGCAGGAAGGTCGGTATCGTCAAGCGGTATAAAAAAACGAGCTACGTGGACGCGCTCGCTTGTTCGAGGGCCTCGATCAGTTCGACGAGGTCGGATGATTCGTATTGCGAAATTCGTTTGAATCGGGCAATGACGAGTTGTTGGTGGAGGTGCGGGGGTAGTTTGGCGGAAAATGCCGCTTGCGCGATGGGCGAATCCAACGGCGGAAGCATCATGAGAACCGTGGGACTTAGAACGAGGATGGCTTTGCCTTTTCGGCACTCGATCCGCGGGAAGAGCTCCGTGCGGATTTTTTCGATATCCAGTTTCATGCATACCTCTCTCGGAATAGAGGGTTGATGAAGGATGAGTTAACCTAGGTCATTTTTGCGAATCTGTCAAGGATGATGGGAAACAAAAGAAGCGCTTATGGCGCTTCTTCGAGTTCACTCATTTCTGCGGCACGGACGACTTCTTCGACAGTAGTCAGGCCGTCGAGGGCCTTGAGGAGGCCGTCTTGTGCCATGGTGATCATGCCCTGTTTTTGGGCGATTTCGACCATGTCGTACTCCGAAACATTGCCGCTGAGAATCTTGGTTTCAATTTCCTTGGTCATGCTAAAGACTTCGTAGATACCGACCCGGCCTTTGAATGGCCGTTCTGCACCTTCCTTCGGTCCATAGAACTGCAGATGGTCCATATCGACCTTGCTCTCTTTGAGCACCTCTGGGGGCATTTTGAGGAGTTCTGCGCGGACTTGGGCGAGGAGACTTGGGGTGAGCTCGACCGGGACTTTGACCTCTGGGTTGATGCGTTTGACGAGACGCTGACCAATAACGCAATTAATAGCTGGAGCGAGCAAGAATGGTTTCACGCCCATGGAGAGGAAGCGAGGGATGGCTCCAGCGGCGCTATTGGTGTGGATGGTTGAGATGACGAGGTGACCGGTTAATGCGGCTTGAATGGCGATTTCCGCTGTTTCCACGTCGCGGATTTCTCCGACCATTACGACATCTGGATCTTGGCGTAAAATGGAACGCAGTCCTTTGCCGAACGTGTATTCTTTTGAATAATCGACCTGGCTTTGGTTGATGCCTTGAAGCTTGTATTCGATTGGTTCCTCGAGCGTGATGATTTTAACGTCCTCAGTGTTGAGCTTTTTGAGAATGGCGTAAAGCGTTGTTGTTTTACCGGAACCGGTCGGACCGGTCGTAATGATCATCCCATTTGGACGTTCAATTTCGCGCTTGAGACGTTCCCAGGATCGTCCGCGAATACCTAATTGCTCAAATTCCAATGCGATAGATTTTGGACGGAGCAAGCGCATGACCACGGATTCGCCAAAGGCTGTTGGCAAAAACGAGACGCGAATATCGATCTTTTCGTTGGTGAGATAGATCGTGATGCGGCCGTCTTGCGGGACGTCATCGATGTTGATTTTGACGCCCGCGAGCAACTTGAGACGGCTGATGACCTGATGCCATGCGTCTTTTGGAATCGTGCAGGCATCATGCAGATCACCGTCGATGCGATAGCGCACTTTGATGTCGTTTTCTTCTGCCTCAATGTGAATATCGGAACAATCCACCTTAATGGCAGCGCCAAGGACAAGCGTGATGACGTCCGTCATGTTGACGGTCTTAATCACTTCGCGCAGTTTTGCGAGATCAGTGATTTCGCTGGCGTACTTGGTCAGCGCGGCATCATCGATCCGAACGCCGTAAATGATTTCTTTGACTTCCGGCAACGCATCGTACAGTTTTAACGCGGCATTAAAACTCTCTTCGGAAATGATGTAAATTTTTGTTTCGGCGGCACGTTCCTTTCCCAGGCGCTTTGCAAGTTCGTCGACAGCTGGACTTGGGGCGACAGCACCGATGCGAAGCTGTTCCTTTCCAAAGAAAAAAACGATGGCTTTTGCGGCTTCGGCTTCTTCGTGACGAAG
>CAITMG010000026.1 GCA_903893445.1 Candidatus Uhrbacteria bacterium
GACGAATCGAGCAAGAAAAAACGCGTCTCGTGACGCGTCAGGCTGTGAATCGGGCATACCGATCCGCCAGTCCATGAAAGAAGTGTTCGTGACTCGGGAGAGCACCCTCGGTCACGAGAAGCTCGCGAAAGTCTTCGCGGCTCGTTTGTCGAACGGCGTACCCAACACCACCCTCACGCATCAACATGACCCCGCCATTCAATGATGCCAGCGTCGAGCTGAGCACGTCGGGATACTTGTTGCCGGTGGGCAATTTGCGGAAATAGATGGAAAGAACGGGAAATCGAGATCGCTCCCCTTCGAGAAAACGCCGAAGGCGATCCTCAACGACGAGCGCTTGAAACGGAAGAAAGACGCACATGCCGATGAGAATATCACTCGGGGACAAGTCCCCGATCTCCTTTTTTCTCTTTTTCATGGTGACCTCCGGGCTGAGGTTAATCGAGCTCGCAATGAAAGGCAATGGGCTTGCCGGGTTGGTCAATGAATGGCAGACTACGGGGACATTTCATGCCTATGCGATTTGGCCACCGTGTCTCTGGAAAAATTACGAGCGTTGACGATCATGGACGCGGTTTTTTTGCGTCTCCGGAAGGGAATTTTGTTGTTCCCTTTTCCGCCATCGGCGACGAAGTCGTGACGACATTTCTCCATCGCGATCGCCGTCTCAAAGTCGCCAAGATCGAGTCCATCACCACACCAAGTCCGGATCGTGTTGCAACGCCGTGTCCGCATGCGGGCGTGTGTGGTGGGTGCTTGTGGCAACATCTTTCCTACGATGCGCAAATCACGCTCAAGCAAGAGATGGTGAATCGCGCATTTGAAGCCGCAGGACACGAAGAGCGGCTCACCAGCATCGTGCGCTCCACGGAGCAATTTCATCATCGCAATCGCATGGATTATGCGATTGGTTGGAACGGCGAAATCGGTTTAAAGGAATACGGCGCTTGGAATCGCTACGTCAATCTCACCACCTGCCTTCTCCTTGCGGATGGTGTGAGTGAGATTTTGCAAACCGTTCGCACATGGATGCATGCCTTTGACCTTCAACCATGGGATGCAAAATTTTATACCGGAGATATTCGCTACGTCGTGATTCGTGATGGCAAAAAGACGCAACAACGCCTTGTCACAATTGTCGTCAAAGATGCCACGCGACTCACGGATGAAATGAAAAAGGATCTGATGGAACATCTTCTTGCCATTGGAAAAGAAGCAGGGCGAGGAGACCTCGCCCCTACGTCAATATTAATCGGCGAACAATCACTGCAAACGGATCTTTCCATTTCTCAAAAATTTGAAACGCTGTTTGGCAATCCGTGGATTGAGGAGATCGTAAACGATATTCGTTATCGCATTCATCCAAATTCGTTTTTTCAAACAAATTCCCAGATGGCCGGGACGTTGCAAGATATCGTTGGCGAATTCGTTGGGGCCGGGTCACCCCGCCCAAGCGAACAAATTTTAGATTTGTATTGTGGTCTTGGATTTTTTAGCCTGTATCTCGCAAAGCACGACGTCGCACAACAGATCCACGGCGTGGAAATTGATGCAGAAGCGATTGAACTCGCTAAACACAACGCACAAACAAATGGCGTCGCCGAGACGTGTACCTTTACGGCCGCAAAGGCCGAGGACATGTCCTGGAAAGACATTCCAGCCGAAACGATCATCCTTGATCCACCTCGCGCCGGCCTGCATCCAAAGGTCTTGAAAACGGTGATGGAAAAGGCACCACAAACAATCGCCTACGTTTCCTGCAACTACAAGCGACTCGTCGAAGAGCTCAAAGAATTTAAAACCGCGTACAATGTGACCGAGCTCCGTGCTGTGGACCTCTTTCCGCATTCCCCGCACGTTGAAGTCTTGGTCAAGCTGGAAAAGAAAACAAATTCCGCGCAATAACAAAAGGCCGTCGCAATGACGGCCTTTTTTGAACTAATCGATGTCTTCGACTTCTTTGACAATGGTCGCGCGATCGCGTTCGAGATCTTCCTCAATTTTACCAAGAAGGACATCAAACTCAGATTCGCGTTTTCGTTTATCTTTCACCCCTCGAACCTGACCCGTTACCTCGGCATGCAGATCGGCTAATGCCTGGAGTTTGACGCGAACGGTATCAAGTCGGACGCCAGCATCCCTTGCTACGGCTTGCGCCCAACGACGTCGTCGCGCGTTTTTGATGACCTGCAGGATTGAGACAACGATAATCGCCAAGACAGCTATCCCCAATACCCCGATCATCGCCCAACTGTAGTTCACATCAACGCCGAGCAACGTGATAATTGGTCGCTCCTTCACATTCACCTTCACTGGCACGGAGGCTAAGCTCAACGCACCACGTGCGTCACGCGCGGTCGCATCAACCGTGTAATCACCCGCTTTCAGCGGCTGTTCCACGCTGAGCGACCAAGATCCATCTTCTAACGATCGTGTTCGTGCCTGCGAAATCTCCTGACCACGATCATTTTTGACGCTAATAAGAATTTCCGACGAAGCGACAGATGTTCCACTGAGTGCTAATCCACCTTCGCCGATGTACAAATTTGGCGTGTCCCACAAGATTTGCGGTGCGGAGAGTGCCAAAATCGTGATTTCGGTCGATGCCGTTGCAGCATTCCCTGCGGCATCATGCGCTGTGACAAAGATCTTGTGCTTCCCCGGATCTAATGCGGGCAAAACGAACGAGGATGTCGGCGAAGTCAGTGATTGACCGTTATCAACACGAACGTCATATCCCGCAATCCCGGACAATTGATCAGATGTCGCAAATGTTACTGTTGGCGTCGGGTTATCTGTTGTTGACGCTCCCCCGTTTTCAACTGTAAACGCCGCTGGCGGAACAGTATCGATCGCGAGACGATAATGCGTCGTCGGACCCCAACCCACGCTGTTCTTTAATCGAACGTGCAAATACGACACTCCGCTGTCCAGCGCATGATAATTTTCATTCGTGAACAAGCCTTCCTCCTTGGTCGGATCTGTTGTTGGATTTTTATCAATCACCGTTGAGACCGTCGCAATATCACTCGACAACTTCCATACTGCGGTAAAATTTTGAGACACGTTGTACCACTTTGTCGTATCTGGATAGAGCGGGACCGTGACATCTGGCGCGGCCGGTAACTGTTGCGCAAGATCTGGTCTGCGCGTCAACAATGATGGTCCAGATGTGGCAATTAAATCCGCAGCAGAGAGACTGCTAATATCCAAACCCGTTGTCTGCGTCAAGATGTTTGTTCCGGTTCCATCGCTCGCTGTGACGGCGGCATCATCAAATGCCAGTCGCGTCGTCCCTGTGCCTTTTGTCTTGAACACGATTCGCAACACTTGAATGGATTTTCCAGAAAACCCGTTTGTCGATCCACCGATGAATGCGACTTTTCCGGCAACATTGTCGATCGACGGATCCGCTAACCAAAAGTTGAAGATCGAACCCGTTTTATCGACATGATCAACGGTTAACACGGATTGATTAAACTTTACCGTTGCTTGCGCGGCATTAATCCCCTGATCCTGACTATCAACTTTGACGTCAACGGAAAACGTATCACCGACGGCGAGCGCATCTTTATCACCTAAGAAGTTTAACGTTGCTGCGAACCCAGCCGCAGGAAAGAAGATTCCTGCGGCGACAGCAACGGCCCAGATGAGCGGTCGAAAGGACAAACGATTCATTTTGATGACCATATATTTTTATGGGCGAACTTTTTGGAGCGTTCTCGTAAAGATGCTGAAGTCTTGGACATCAACTTTTCCATCACCGTTCAAATCAATCTTCATGCGCTCCGGACTCTTTGGATTGTACCACAGTGCATTGAAGATGCTGAAGTCGCGAACATCGATTTGACCATCCTTGTTGAGATCTGCCGACGTGATGATGTAGTTCACGAGTTCAAACGTCTTCGTGATCGAGAAATCACTCCGAATTCCCTTGCTCGTGACTTGTCGAACGCGCACTTCGTGCTTCCCAAATCCCATTCCATTTGTGTTCACGAGAAGTTTGAATTGACCATTCGCCGCGACGACCGTTGTTTGCGCGATCGGCTTGCCATCGATTTGAAACTCGAGGGTATTTCCAGGCGCGGCGTATCCAATGACCGAGAGGAAGTCGCCCTGCGCAAGAATATCGCGCGTAAGATCAATCGTTGGCGAGATGAGCAGGTCCTGAACCTTTAGCAAGTCCGTCAGGCGATTGAGCGTGAAGATCTTTGCCTGTGATGGTCGACCGTTTTTGTCAAAGACCACGATGCCGTATTGCTGTGCATCCGTGAGACCAGACTTCACATCCACCGAGAATTTGCCGTTACTGAGCTTAATCAGATCTTGCTTCAGCGGAACCTGACCATCGGCTACGGCGAAGACATTTGTGATGCCGACTGGGAAGGCCTGACCCGTAAACTTGATTGTCGCTGGAGCCTCTGTCACGGACGTCGTCGGTGTTGGCAGTGGTGCCGCTGTCGTTGATGGCAAGCCTCCTCCGCCCGTCTCGCCTCCACCTGTTGGAGGCGTGACCGTCACCTGCGGCACCGCAACTGGCGTGAATGTCAGATCCTTTGTGGCTGTGACATCCAATCCGGTTCCCTGTGTATCTGCGAGGCTCGCCGTTACTGTTCCTGCAGATGCGCTCGTCACGAGGACCGTTCCCACACCATGAACGATGTTGACCAACTTGTGATCAGCGCTGCCCGGAACCACCGTTCCTGTTCCCGAGAGCTGAACCGTCACGTCTTGTTCGAATGATGTTTGGACGTCGAGGTTGGCATCGACCGCTTTGATGGTGAGCTGAATGTTGTTCCCTGCCTCGGCCGTTGCATCACCAAGAATGATGAATTGCGTTGCGACAATCGGAGCGGCGCTGACATTGACGCTATCCGATGCGTCCTTGATCCCTGCGTCGCCATCTGGCGTCGCGTTATCTGACACCGTCACGACCCACGAACCAAGATGCGTATCCGTGTACCACACGTTTGCGGTGGCGGATCCATTTGCGAAGGTCACGGTCGTCACCTGCGTCCCACCCGTTGCGGCGTTGAAGAATTTGCCGCCAGTCGAATCGCTGGAAAGATGTGCCGTCTCTGTCCCACTCGTCACCAAGTTTCCATTCGTATCTTTTCGCGTGACAACGTATCCGATGCGCGTCCCTGCCGTCATATCACCTGGATCATTGAGGAGATATCGAGCCGTGTTCCCGGCGGTGACGTCAAAGAGATTGCTCGTTCCATATTCCGCCCCACCTGTTCGCGTCACGGTGATCGTTCTGCCTGTATCCGCCGTTGTGACGGTAACCGTCTCTGTACGAACACCGGCGGTAAATGCTCCCGTAATCGCTGGAGCGATCGTCCCGGCCGTTGTGGTCATGTCCGTCGTTCCCGTAAATGAGACGGCTGTATTTCCATACTGATCCTTTGCCGTGATGTTGATTGGGAATGCGACACCCGCAACCTGCGTCCCGATGGTGTCAAACACGAAGTGATCATAGACGCCGGCGTTAAATGTTACTGGAGCCGTCGCCGTGTCTGTTAAGACATTTGTCGTGTCATCGATCGAAAGTGTCACACCTTGCGCAACCGTATCGCTGATGTTCACCGTGCCGACACCATTGACGAGCTGTACCGTGATCCCACCACTTGCGGTTGCTGACCCGGTTGAGTGCAACACGATCGAGTTATCGGAGCGCGTGTAGGTCGTATCTAATTGGCCGCTGCCATTTTCCGCTCGAATCGTGACGGGAACCGTGTCACCCACCGTCGCACTTGCCTGGACCTGGATGGACAAGCGCGTTGCAACGATTGGTGCGGCGCTGACATTGATGAGATCCGTTGCATCTGTGACGCCTGTTGCACCGTCTGGTGCGCTGGCATTGTCTGATGCGGAGATCGTCCAGCCGCCTTCGTTATCATCGTAATACCAGAATGTCGCACTGTGCTGACCTGATGGAATCGTCACTGAGGTCATCACATTTCCATTTGTTGCCGCATCATAGAAGGCGGCTGTTCCACCTGCGGAACTCGTAAAGAGGTAGACGGTCTCTGGGCCAGATTCCACCAAATTTCCATGCGCATCTGATCGTGTGACCGTGTACGCGATGCGTGTTCCTGCCGTCATATCGCCTGGATCATTGAGGCTGTAGGCCTTTGTTGCACCAGCAGACACATCGAACGCGTTGCTGAGCCCTGATTCAACTCCACCTGTTTTCGTTGCCGTCAACGTGATTCCTGTTCCCGATTGCGCGAGCGAAATCGTTGCCGTGGCGGCACCATTCACAAAGGCGGATGTAATCGATGGCGAGACTGAGCCGAGGCTTGATGAGAGATCCGCCGTGCCCGTAAATGTTGTCACCGTGTTTCCGAATTGATCCTTTGCCGCAACCGAGACGCTGAATGGGATACCCGCAACCTGATTGCCAATCGTCCCAATCACCAAGTGATGAATCGAACCTGCGGTAAAGTGCGCTGTTTCCGTAGAAGAGACATCTAAGCCCGTGCCTTGCGAATCCGTGAGGGAC
Source organism: Candidatus Uhrbacteria bacterium (assembly GCA_903893445.1). GTDB lineage: Bacteria > Patescibacteriota > Patescibacteriia > 2-12-FULL-60-25 > 2-12-FULL-60-25 > CAITMG01. The sequence continues at coordinate 6,509 of CAITMG010000026.1, forward strand.
AATGGAACAGATTCTGCGGCATGATCAGTAATATCCACCGTGCCGACGCCGTCCGTGATTGTCACGAGCGCATCACCACCCACAACAGAGGCAGAACCACCGAGCACAATCGTCACACCACCGTTAAAGATTGTTGCGATCGAACTTGTTGTTGTCTGTGCTTGGATTGTCACGGTTGTTGAACCACCCGCCGTCGCATCCGAAGGATGCAAAATGACAAACTTCACGGCTGGCGGAGCTGGATTGAAGATCGTGAAGGACGGAACCGCGAGAATGGCGGATACGTTACCAATCGCATCCGTCACCGTGATCGTGCAATCCGTGTAGGTCGCCGGGGTCAGCGCATTGAAGCTGACGGTGGTATTTCCAGCCGTAGCGGACGTCGTTGCAGATGCGCAGCTTCCACCATAGGTGATCGTCCCTGCCTTTGTTGAGCTAAAGGTGAAGACCGGCGTTGTGCTGTTTGACGGCGTTGGAACTGGCGTGACAACGGCTAATACTGGAGCCGAAGTATCAATCGTGAAGGATGGAATATGGAGGACCGACGAAACATTTCCTGCCGCATCCGTGACCGTGATTGTGCAGTTTGTATATGTTCCATCAGCCAATGTGTTGAGCGTCACCGTGTTATTGCCGCTTGTGGCTGAACCCGTTGCCGATGAACAGGAACCGCCGTACGTGATGGAA
>CAITMG010000027.1 GCA_903893445.1 Candidatus Uhrbacteria bacterium
AGCAAAAGTCGAGCTCCAAGGCACGACCACAGGCTTCGCTCGCGCAAAAGTTCTTATCTGGCCATGGAGGGCGTTCGGATTGCGGAATGGCAAGCCAATCACGCAATGCTTTTTGCTCTGGTGGCGGATCTCGCGTCGGCATGTCGTATCTGCGCGACGATAGCGGCGCTTCGCTCGACATCGGCTTTGGCTGATCCGAATCGAGGTCGAGTTGGACGTCATGATCCGGGGGCTGTGTCGGGCGATCTTGTTCAACGCGCGTGCCGGCAAAGAGCTTGCAGCTCTTGACGATGCATCCGCCATTGGAAAGCGGACCATTGCACGCCGGACAGGTATTTGCTCGTGGGCGGTGCGGGGTGCTCACGTCATGGTTCTCCTTGGGAAGGGGCTACGCCAAAACATGACGGATATATTGCAAATCGTCAAGATGTGAGTTCGTGGTTAGGTCGTCTTTCGATTGCGAATCGCGTCGGCGATGGTTGCGCCGTCTGCGTATTCGATTTGCGCGCCATGCTGAATGCCACGTGCGAGACGTGACATCGAAATTTCGCGCACATCTTTAATTTTTTTCGTCAAAAATAACGCCGTGGTATCACCAGCAACATCTGGATCCAGGGCGAATAAAATTTCCGTGATGGTTGACGAGGGATGACTCAGACGACGGAGAAGGGAAGCGATATTGAGCGTGTCTGGCGTGCGACCCTCGATCGGATCTAACAATCCGCCTAACACATGGTACGTTCCTTTAAACGCGCCAGAGTCTTCGATGATTCGCACGTCCTGACTCGTCGCGACGATGCAGAGTGATGCGGGGTCGCGTCGCGGGTCTGTACAAATGGAACAGCCGGACGGATCAATCCATGCGCCGCACGTTGGACACATCCGAATATTTTCCGCGAGCAAATCAAATGCGCGTGCAAATCGTTTGACCGATTCTTTTGGTTGCGCGGCAAGCCAGTGCGCATAGCGCAACGCCGCCCGGGGTCCGACACCCGGGAGGCTGTCAAACGCCGCGGCGGCGTCATGAATTGGCTTTGGCGTCATTGATTAGGCCTCGTCGCTCTTTCCCATCAGATCTTGCACGTCCTTGGCAAGATCCAGTCCGCCCATATCACGCATTTTAGATGCGAGCGTCTTTTGAATATTCTGAATACCATCGTTGATGGCTTCGAGAACAAGTTTTTCCAAATTATTTTTATCGGTGAGCAATGTGGGATCGATCGTGAGATCTGTCGCGTGCTGGTTTCCGTCAAAGGTGATTTTCACTTTTCCCCAGCCAGATGATCCTTCGGCGCGTTCGTTGGCTAATGCGGCCTGAAGGTGTTTTGCTTTATCGCGAAGATCTTTGAATTGCTTGAGTTTGTTAAACATATGGCAGGAAGGTTACATGGCCGCACGTGACTCGTCCACCCCCATTTGCATCCGCAAAGGGAGTCATGTGGTATACTACGCGCATAAAAAGCAAACGTTTAATTCATTTTTTTATTTATGCCCGAACAGCCCAAACCGCAGGAAGCCAACTATACAATGCTTGGCGTCCTTTTTACGATCATCGCGCTCGTCGCGCTGCTCGCAATTGTGTTAGTCAAATCTAAAGCACAAACAAATTCCGAACTGGTCAACACGCACGTTGGCGTGAACTCGGCATCAATGACGTTGGACAGCGAAACGATCGTCCAGCAGCAGGGGAGCGGTTCACCAACAGATCTCACGAATCTGACGCCAGTCGCAACGCCAAGTTCGCCAGATGCGATCATCACACCTGGAACAACGATGGCCGCACCAGTGCACCTCAAGCTGTCGATCGTTGCACCAAACGGTATTTCAAACACCATCTTACGACCAAACGCGCAATTGCATGTGTATTTTGGTCATGTTTCTTACGGCCCATACCAGCCAGGTTCGGAGGGTGGAACGGCAAAGATGGATAAAGCTGCAGACACGGCCGTTGATCCAAATAGTTGCACGCTGAATTGCGGTCAAACGCTCTGGAAGCTTGACCAAACCGGTCTTGATGCCGGATCTGGAACGGGCTGGACGATCACGCCAAATCCAACCGACGTGACCAAGGCAGATATCGATGTTGTCGTCGCATTGCCATATTATGCTTTACCGGGTTGGTGGAACGCCTATTGGGAAATTGACCCAGTGGACAGCGCAGGCGCCTTGGATGCAAGTCACGCCATGTTCAATCCAGCTGGAACGATGCATAACGAAAACGACACGCGAACATTTGCGGCAGCAACATGGTTCAAACTTGGTGAAATGGTCGCAATGGATGTCTCACCAACAGGTCTGACCTATCTCAAAGCCGGTGGCGCACCAATGGAACCGGATTCAGATTCTGACTACAAGACGTTAACCCTTAAAGGAAAAGGCAACGTTGATACAAACGTCAGTGCCTACGGTGACCCAGCGGGTTGGACGTGTACGAGTGGTCAATCATTTAGCGTCAACCAAACACACTTTGGGAATAGAATGGCAGGCGCCGAACTCGGCCCAATCGCCTTTAATGCAACATCATCGCAAATCTTGGGCGGTGGTGTCGCAAACAAACAATTTGTGAAGATCATTGATCCGAATATCCTGATCAAGGGAACGGTCGAAATTATCACGCCAATCCCATATGGCGATCAGGATAGCGTTGAAGCCGCTGGATCAATTGCATCAAACTACAATACGTTTGATACGATGATCCATGTTCCAGCCGGTATCGTTGGGACATGTTCGTCAACGATGTGGACAATTGCCTCCAAGGCGATCTAATCCACAGCAAAACAAAAAATCCCCCGATGTCTATCGGGGGATTTTTATTTGTTCTTCGTCGTCATCCTGAGCGAAGCGAAGGATCTGCTGGGTTTAAAACGGTTGGTTTGGCGGTGGTGTCGCGCTGATCGGAGCGTTGGCGTTATAGCTCGGAGCTTGTGTTGCTCCGGCGAGTTGCGGGACGGCGGCAGGATTCGCCATCATCGGCGCGCCGCCAAACTGTGGCTTCTTGGCAAGATTTTTAAAGCTTGCGCGTGAATCATCAAAGAAGAGGGTGACCACGCCTGTCGGACCGTTACGATGTTTGGCGATATGAATTTCCGCGGTGTGCTTTTCGTCTGGAGATAAATCTTCCGCGCGATAGTTTTTATCTGCGGCTTTGCGATAAATAAACATAACGATATCTGCATCCTGCTCAATGGAACCAGATTCACGCAAATGAGCGAGTTTTGGAATGGCTGGCTTTTGCAATTCCACGGCACGAGCAAGCTGGGACAGCGCGAGGACCGGAATATTCAATTCACGCGCAATAGATTTGAGACCGCGCGTGATTTCGGAAATTTCCTGCACGCGATTTTCGTTGCTGCCACCACTGCGCGATTCCATGAGCTGTAAGTAATCGATCACGATCATGCCAAGACCTTTTTCCATCTGCAAACGTCGTGCCTTGGTCCGAATTTCCATGATGTTGGCGTTTGCCGTGTCATCAATGTAGATCGGCGCTTCAGACAGCGTTCCAAGTGCGTGACCAATGCGCGAAAAATCATCATTTTGACCCGCGTCGGAGAGATGACCGGTGCGCATGCTCCACAAGTTGACGTTCGCTTCCGCACACAACATACGATCAACCAGCTGCTCTTTACTCATTTCCAATGAAAAGATGCCGACCGGTACTTTTTGTTTCACGGCTGCATGACGGGCAATGTCCAATGCGAAAGATGTTTTTCCACATGATGGACGCGCGGCAAGAATCACGAGATCGCTTTTTTGCAAACCACCAAGCAACGCATCAAGATCCGTGTAGCCGGTTGGGGTGCCGCGCAGTTTTCCTTTTTCGCGATGCAATTCATCGATACGTTCAAACGCGCCATCAAGCACATCTTGAATCGCGGTAAAGCTCGCTTTGAGATATTTTTGCGAAACCTTAAAAAGGGCTTGCTCGGCTTGATCGAGAACGCGCTCCGTATCTTCCGATTCCTCGTAGCCTAATCCCGAGATTTCACTCGCGGCGTTAATCAATCGGCGGAGCGTTGCTTTTTTTTGAACGATTTGTCCGTAGTGGACAATGTGGCTCGCGGTTGGGACGGCATTGGAGAGCTGGATGAGATACGCGCGCCCGCCAACACGCTCGAGCTCGTTTTTGTCGTGGAGACGATTGGAAAGGGAAAGGAGATCGATCGGCTCATGCTTGCGGTACAAATCCAGCATGCCCTCAAAGATGGCGCGATGTTTATCGGCGTAAAAATCCTCGGCAACCACCTGATCGCCAATTTTGACGATGGCGTCTTTATCAATCAACAAAGCGCCTAACAGAGATTGCTCGGCTTCGAGATTTTGTGGGGTAAGTTTTTCAAACGCCATACGATGGCAGAACCGTATCGCGCTGGAGCGGTCTGGGCAAGGGTCGAGATTGGGGATGTCCGGTGGAAAATGTTCTCCCACGTCGCTCGCGAGCGACGTGGTATACTGAACCGGAAATGAAGGCGCTTTCAAAAATAGTGACGCGTGGGAGTCTGACGATGCTAGGGGCGATTATCGGCGCCGGTGTCTTCGCCGTCCCGTATGCGTTTAAAATGATGGGCGTTTTCGCTGGTTCGTTGGTGTTTTGGGGCATTGTTGCGGTCTTGTTGCTGACGCATGTGTTGTATGCGGATGTCATTTTGAGCGATCCTGGCATGCGGCAGACGCGCTTATATCGCCAGGTGCGTCAGGTCTTGGGTGAATGGCCGGGATATCTCGCGCTCATCACGCATCCGTTGAGTCTGATCGGCGCGTGTTTGGCCTACTTGATGCTTGGTGGGACGTTTCTTGCGACGCTGTCGAGTGCCGTGGGGGTGTTGGGAAATCCGTTAGCGTGGCAGCTCGTCTTTTGGCTTGGAGGAGCAATCGCGGTATTTTTTGGCGTCAAAACCGTTTCAAAAGTGCAGTCATCCATGGGATGGGTGTTGGTCGCGCTGTTGCTACTCTCGATCTTGATGATCGCGCCAGCCATGAACGTTTCTCTCCTCGTGACAGCGCATTGGGAGGGGATTTTGGGAATGACGGGTGTGCTTGTTTTTGCGCTGAGTGGATTTCAAATTATTCCAGAGATCGCGGAGATTTGCGGACGACAACGACGACGCGTCATGCAATCGATTGTGTTTGGGACGTTGATTGCCGCGTCGCTCGAATGGTTGTTTGGCGTGAGCGCATATGCGGCCATAGGAAATACATTGATGCCGGGCGTGCAAGATTTGACGCGCGCGTATCCATTCGCGTTGTATTGGTTGTTGCCAGCGGTTGGTTTTGTCTCGGTTGCTACTGCATTTGTCTCCATGGCGCAGGAGCTTAAATCCGTCCTTCATCTTGATTTTCAAATCCCGGAACATATTGGATGGTTTTTGGCATTAAGCGCACCGCTCGCGATGCTTGTGCTGGTGCAGCAAGATTTTATGCAAACCGTGGGATTTGTGGGCGCGGTGTTTGGCTCATTAAATGGCATGCTTATTTCCGCCATGGCGATCGCATTGATGCGGCAAAAGAAGATCTTACAGGGATCGGCGTTGCAGTTTGCACCGTATGTGTGTTTGTCGGTCTTCTTCTTTGCCTTCTTGTGGCGTATTATTTTGCAATAACTATGTGGTTTCGCTTTTTCTCCATTTCGTTGTTTCGTTGGATCGCCAACATGTTGATCGTGACCGCATTATTAAAATGGGTCATTCCATCGGATTGGTCTGCGATGATGCAGGCGGCGCCAATTTGGATCGCATCATTTTTCCTTGCATTCATCCTTGCGGAATGGGCGTTTCGTGGCGCGACGCCAAAAAAGAACACCGTCGCGTTGTTGCTGGTGAACTGGCTCGTCGTTAATCTCACACTCGATATTTTATTTGCCTACTATATTCTTGGTTTCGCCGCACTCGCCATCAAGAGTCCGGAACATTGGGTCACCTACATGATGGAGATCGCTGCGATTTTTCTTGCGGCCTACGTCACACGTCGCCGCAGTGTCCGCGAATTGATGAGCGAGGGGATTGAGTTGTAAAGCGATTATGCGTGACCGGAAAGTCGCGCAACGTTTTTCAATAACAACGCGATGGTCATCGGACCAACGCCGCCTGGGACCGGGGAAAGCCAGCCAGGCATATTTTTAATGGCATCCGCGTCAACATCACCAACGGTTTTCCCGTCGGCTGTGCGATTTGTCCCAACGTCAATCACGACCGTGTTTGGCGCGATATGTGTTGCGTCGAGGAGTTTTGCTTTGCCAACCGCGACTACGATAATGTTTGAGGTGAGCAAGATTTTTCGTTCCAGTTCATCTGGTTTGACGATCGTGACAAACGCACCGGCTTTGCGAAGTAAATATTCCAGTGGTTTTGCAAACACGTCGCCATTCGCGATGATCGCAACTTTTGTCGTGTTCATCGGAATGCCGGTTGAGGCAATCAATCGCAATACACCTTCGTGCACCGGTGAGATGATGGACGCGTTTCCTTCATACAGCGCAGCGATGTTGGCTGGATGAAAACCATCCACATCTTTTTTTGGATCCATGGCGGCGATGACGTCGTCGGTGTTGTGACCTTCGGGAAGTGGAAGTTGAACCAAAATGCCATGGACGCCAGGATCCGCATTCCATGATTGGATGATCTCTTTCAATTCTTCATCTGGCGTAAACGCCGGGAGGCGGCGAATATCCGTTTCAATCCCAACCTCATGCGCGGCCTTTTCTTTCAAATGGACGTAGAGCTCGGATGCTGGATCAGACCCAACTAAAAGCACGCCCAGTTTTGCATGGACGCCGTCTTTTTTGATCTGTTCTCGTATCGTTTGTGCGATCGCTCGTCCATCAATGATTTGCATGGCGCGAATATACGCGAAAACCCGCGCTTTGGCTAGACGTCTTGACAGGATCGCGAAAAACCGTATGATGCGCGCACGAACATTCAAAAACGTTGCACCCCAATTTCTCCGTTTGGACGGAGTGCGGGTGCGTCAGGGAAGCCGTCTCGGGTTGCCGCATCGGTGCTTTCACCTCCGCAAACCGGTGTGGTGATATGACGGAGTCCTGCGGGCATCGCCTCGCCGCAAGGAGTTTTCCCTGCCTGTGATCAGATCGTGTCGTGCCGGAGCCAAACCCCGGTGCGCGTCGTGCCCGTCCAGCCACGTAATGTGTACGGACGAGAGCAGAGCGCAGCCGCGCTTCATGCCGACCGATCTGACGGAAGAAAGGGGATATGCGCGTTGTTGGTTCGTGCATATTGACGCGAGACAGGCGCGTCACTGGACACCTCGTCCAGCCTCTTCTCTTCTCACGGTTTTCGTTCAGCTATTTTCTCGCTCCGATGTCCATCGGAGCTCTTTTTTTACTCGTAAATCGGATGTGCATCGGCGAGCTCGCGCACGCGTTGTGCGACGCGTTGCATGACTGCTGGATCGCCGTGTGACTTGAGGACGTCGGCCGTCAAGCGTCCGACCTCTTGTGTCGCCTCCACATCAAAGCCGCGCGTCGTGAGTGCAGCTGTGCCAAGACGAAGCCCGGATGGATCTGCGGGCTTGCGTTCGTCGTACGGCAACATGTTTTTATTTGCGCTAATTTCAATCTGTTCCAAAAGTTGTTCTGCCTCTTTGCCGCCAAGACCCCATGGCGTCACATCCACAAGCAAGAGATGATTTTCTGTTCCACCGGTGACGAGCCTCGCGCCTTCGGCGATCAATGTCTCAGCGAGAGCGTTCGCGTTGGCGAGGACGTTGTGCTGATACGTCACAAATGACGGTTGCAGGGCCTCGTAAAACGCAACCGCTTTTGCGGCAATGCAATGCTCCAGTGGTCCGCCTTGCGTGCCCGGGAAAACCGCACTATCAATTTTTTGTGCCAGATTCTTTTTTCCATCCGGATCCAATCGATCGTTTATTTTACAGAGAATCATTGCACCGCGCGGTCCGCGAAGCGTCTTGTGCGTGGTTGTTGTGACGACATCGGCATACGGGATCGGATTCGGATACAACTTTGCCGCGACCAATCCAGCAACGTGCGCCATGTCCACAAATAAATACGCACCGACTTCTTTTGCAATCTCAGCAAACGCCGCAAAATCTAATTTTCGTGGATACGCGCTAAAGCCTGCAATGATCATGCGCGGCTTGTGTTCCTGTGCGAGGCGACGAACTTCTTCCATATCCACGCGTTCATCCTCTTTGCGAACACCGTACGGAATCACGTTAAACCACTTGCCGCTAAAGTTGACCGGAGAGCCGTGCGTCAAAT
>CAITMG010000028.1 GCA_903893445.1 Candidatus Uhrbacteria bacterium
ATACGAACCACGCACGCATCGCTTTGCCTTTGAGCTTTGTGCGACGCCCGAGTTCACGTCGTTTTTTCCACATTTTACCGATTCCGGCAAGGGCTGCGAGGTTCCCACGCAGGACTGGGAGCGAAAAGATCGAGGCACATGCCTTTGCCGCTTCATACGGAACAATCCAAAAGGCATACATCAACACGTCTCCAGGTGCGTCGTTTTTCCACATCATCCAATGGTGGTTACGCGTGGAAAGTCGGTTGATCGTTGGAGACTTTTTTCGTCGCAATTTCCAGGCGCCAATGGCTCCGCCTTTTTGAATCGAGGGCGCCGTGCGGTGGTGCCATGCAATCGCTTGCGGCACAAACATCGCTTTCATCCCAAGTTTGCGCATGCGCCACGCCAAATCCACGTCCTCTTTGTATGCAAAAAAATCTTCGTCAAAAAATTCACCGCCAAGTTTTGCCTCGGCCAACGCTGAAGCACGGAACATGACACACGCACCGGAAATTCCAAACACGTCCACCTTGTCGTCATATTGACCACGATCCGCCTCACCGGCACCGCGATCAAATGAACGTCGTGATTTTTTGATAATCAACCCCGTCGAATCAATGACTGACGTATGCTCCGTCTCCATCCGACCTTCGTCCTGACTCTTCACAAAGGCGCGTAATAACTTTGGGCCGCACACCGCAACATCTGGATGTGCATCCATCGCCTCGGCCAACACGCGCAAACAGCTTGGTGAAAATTCAATATCTGGATTCACGACAAGAATATATCGCTGTGACCACGACTCCTCGGGCCAACGCGTCAACGCCAACGAGATTGCTTGATTATGTGCACGTGCAAATCCTTGATTGCGAAAATTGCGCAGCATCGTCACGGCTGGTTGATGCGCCATCATCCATCGCGACGTTCCATCGTCCGACGCATTATCAACCACGCTAACGGTAAAGTCCGTCGTATCCTGCTCTTGCAACGTGGCAAATAAATTTTGCAAATACGCGAGGGAATTCCACGCGACAATATCCACGACGATTTTTTTTGCTTCCTCCATATTATTTTCCTCCGCTCGCTCGTTTTGGCGAGACATTAAATCCTAAGGGCAATCCCAACATCATCCGCGTCTGTGCATCAATTGCCGGAACCGCACCAAACAAGACGAACGTCACCGGCAACAACAACCACTGCAAAATGACGACAACGATCGTTTGGTATTTTGGAATGTGTGCCGGACGAGCCGGGAGCAACGTTAACGCGAGACCAGCCGAGACGAACACGCCAACCATGGCAAAGCGCATAATCCACTGCAACGTAAACGGCGTGTTTTGAAACAAGGCGAATTCACGAAACTGTTCCGGCGCGACCCAAAATGGCAAACGTCCCATGAGAAAAATCAACAGCGGTGCGGTTGCCCACGTATACATCCCCTCGATCTGTTTCCAGATAAAGACAATTTTCGTCCATCGTGGCATCTGCGTATCCTCGCGAAACGCTTTGACCATGAAGGGAAAATTTTCTACGCCCCATGCCCAACGACGAAGCTGGTTGTACAACGCGATCAACGCGGGCCAATACTTCCCTGTCATCACCGTATCCATGGAAACCGGCACATACATCGGCGTGACGTGATAGTCGCCGTGATATCGGAGCAAGCCTTGGATGAAAATGCGTGAATCTTCGCTCACCACGTCTTTTTGCCAAAAATCGACGTCCACCAACATGCGCAAACTCATAGAGTGCGAGGAAAACGTCATCATGTGCTCGGGACGCGACAGCTCCGTTAAGAGCCAAAACGTTGTTCCAAACATGGCCACGCGAACTGCGGCCGGAGACTCCCACAGATTATTGTTGTACAGCGGAACCGGTTGATACGAGGTCCGCGTTGGATTGTGCGACGTGAGATATGCGTGCGTCAGGCACGAAAAATATTGCGGATGAATAATCGTATCCACATCAAACGACGACACGATCACGTCGTCCGGGGAAAATCCCATAGCTTCAATCTTCGGCAACACCTGATGACCGGACCAATTGAGATTTGATCCTTTGCCTGGAATTTCGTTTGGGAGATTTTTTGGATGAACCGTCGTGAGAAGTGCTAAAAATGTTTTTCCAAATTCATCCATCAAGATAGACGCGCTTCGCTCAAAACGTTCTTTGTCACGCTCCTCACCAGCGAGAACGACAATAATGCGATCGGATGGATACGCGGACGACGCAATACGCGCCAACGTCTCGCGCAAAACCCCAATCTCCTCTTTGTACGTTGGCAGAAAAACGAGATGATGCAAACGACCATATCCCTCTTTTGCCTCGGCCATGGCTTGCCAATTCTTTTTAATGTCGCGATGATAGCGCATCGCGGAAATGAGCAAGAATGGTAAAAAATACGAGACGCGGAACAGCCAATATAAATCAAAAATGATCACGCCGTAGATCACCCACAGCGGACGAATAAACGACAGCACCACACACGTGATGAGCGTCGTCCACACCAAAGCCCCCGGAATGATTTCCAAGATCCGTTGCTGTGCCCGAGAACTTAAGGATGACATGACATTGTAATATTCGGCTCTGCGTCGTACGTCGGCATGACGTAGGACGATGCCTCGCGTTTCCCCGCTTCCAACTCACTCAACAGCTGTTTGAGATCGAGTGATTCGCTTTTTGTCACGCCGATGAGTGGGATGCGCAATAAGCGTGCCAAGAGATTGGCGGCGAGAACGCCACCGCGCACCGCGCTAAACGATCCCGGACCATGCACGACACAAATCCCCTTCATCCGGCGAAGATCTGCGACGGAATATCGACGACGAACCTCGACGAGTAACGCACGTACACGCGCGCGCAACGTACGGATGGAGATTTTCTCTGTCGACAACGTGCCGACGCGAATCTCATTCGGCGTCGCCGAGTCGATAAACAGCCACGACATATTAGAACGTATCCTTTTCGTCGATCTTGTTGATCACGACCTGCTTTGGCGCCATCAACATCGAACTCACAAAACGATCCGCGATCTCCTTACGATATTTATAATCCTGTAACGACAAACATGAGTAGTTGATTTCAAAATCCAATTCCTTGCCGGCTTCCTCCATCAATTTCGACAACTTGGCTTCGTCAACACTCCCAACGATAAAGACATCCACTGGTTGGTTGCGAAGACCCATGAAGGCTCCGAGAAATGCGAGGTAGCGAACATCGCCGAGTTTGGCGATATCCTGATCCAATCGACGTTCCAAGAAGACATGTGCCTTGAGTAACAAGGCACGCACTTCGTGAAACAACGGAAAATGCTTGTTCGCAATGTAGTATTTGCGCTTGAGACCTGGGCGTTTTTCCCCAGCCTCTTCGTCTGGCGCTTCGCCTTCGACGATCAAGCCAACCTCAACGAGGTTTTGAATTTCCCGTCTGACGGCGTTGATCTGCGTGTCGATGCGACGCGTCAGTTCACGCACAAAATACGGTTCATCCGGATGTTGCAAAAAGAGGTGAAGAAGCTTCACGCGGGTTCGAGATCCAAAAAGGTGTTCAAGCATACCAATATGAGGTATCCTGCCTGCCATCACAGCCCTTGACAAGAGGAGTGCGCTTTTCCCCAGAAACGTCTAGCATAGATGTACCTCGGCACCCGGAAAGTATACTCCTGACCGGAAAAAAACCGAAACTGCCATGTCTTCACCCGGATCACAATTTCGCATCGGAGAAATCGATGTCTCCCGACTTTCCACAGACGAACGGATTGCCGGTATTTTTCGTCTCGACCAAAGCGCGAACACGACACGCAACACGTCGTTGCTGATTATTGCTGATATTCACTCGTCGCTGTACGTCTACGAACGCCTGCTCGACATCTTGAATGCCACGGCGGATCAGGCGCGACATCTCGTGTCCGGCGTTGGTATTGACCCGGTCGCACGATTTGAAAAACTCGTTCAACGTCTCAACGAGGCAACGGCGACGTTTGTTGAACAAGAAGCGACGGCTCCGCAATGGGCACGCGTCAACGTGTTTGTCTTGGAACTTTCCGAAGGACATCTGTGTTTTACGGGCACGGGAAAGTTGATGAATGCGTTTTTTCAAAAGCAAGAAGACGAATCCTTCAAAGCCTTTGATCTTCTTGGCTCACTTGAACAACCGGAAGAAGTTGATCCCAAAAAACCGTTTGCCTCAATCGTGTGTGGAGACGTGAAGACGGGCGACACGCTGATCATCGGGACGCAAAACTTGGAACGGTTGCGATCAGAGTTACAAATCAAAGAGCGCCTCACCACGCTCCCTCCGATCACGGCCGCATTAGATATCCAGCACGATTTGGAAAAACGCAACATCCCAGATCATTTTGTGGCGGCTGTTATCTCCTGCACAGAACTCAGACAGCCTGAGCCGATTGTTTCCGCATCCAAAAAAGAAGAAACGCCGGAAGATAAAAGCACGGCCTCTATTGAAAAATTACGGTCTGCGGAAAAAGAAGCCGAAGGTCATTTGGCGGCAAAGATCTCTCCGGTTCCAGCAGGCAACTCGCTCTCTTCCCTGCGCGACAAAATCAGCAACATCATGCCCAAAAAGAGCCCGTCGCGCGCACCGGATCCGGTTGCCATGGCGAGTCTTCGCAGTATGAATGCGGGTTATGGTAGTTTTTTCACCGCCAAACGCAAACTCGCTGTCGCTGGCATCGTTGTCGCATTGATCGCTGGTGGATCGGGTTTTGCCTGGTGGCGTCATGCACAACGCATCGCGGGTGAAAACGCGCTGTGGAACGCGACCTTTGATACGGCGGCAGATCAACGCAATCGCGCAGAATCTGATTTAATTTACGGCAATGATGCTCGTGCAAAATCGGAAATTGCGACGTCTGAGCAGAGCATCAAATCTCTTCCAACGGACACACCAGACCGAAAAGCAAAAATTTCAAAACTCACCACCGAGCTCCTTGGATTACGCGATCGGTTAAAGAAAATTGTTAAACAGGAAAACGTCACGGAACTCGCAGCATCCTCTGGTGCCGACAACAGTCTTGCCGCACCAGTGCTTGTTGGGGACAACGCCTATATTGCCGACATCTCGAATGCGACGATTGTCAAAATTTCACTGAGCACAAAAACGTCAAAGACCATTACGCTTCCAGCGGGATATGAACAGATCGTGTCCGGATCCGAAGATAAATCCGCGATCATTTTTGCCACAGCGAACGGCAAACTTCTCTCGGTGAACAAGTCGACGGACGCGGTCACGCCACTCACCTGGAAACTCTCCAAAACGTCCTCCACGAAAGACGTTGTGGTCTACGGCTCGAAACTTTTTAGTCTTGATCCAAGCAAGAATCAGATTTGGAAATCCAGCGCGGTCACTGGCGGGTACGGATCGGAAGCGGCGTACATCAAAGCGACAAGCGCACCACTCTCTGACGCGATCAGCATGGCGATTGATAGCAACGTGTACGTGTTGAAAAACGATGGAACGGTTCTCAAATTCCTTTCCGGTGGCCAAGAAGGCTTTGCCTTGGCAACGATTGATCCCCCACTTCGTGCGGCTGGGAGCCTGTGGACGGTCGCTGATGGCTCAACGATCATCGTCACGGATCCCGCAAACAAACGCGTCATCGCGTTTGATAAAAACGGCACACTTACCGCGCAAATCCAATCATCGCACTTCACCGCTCCACGCGACGTCGCGGCCGATGAAGCCAACAAGCGCATGATTGTCACCGACGGCAACAAACTCCTCTTGGTGCCGATGCCGTAATGAAAAGAAGCTAGAAGCTGGAAGCTGAAAGCTAGCAAAAAGCCCCCGAATTGCTCGGGGGCTTTTTTTGAATCTGTGGGAGAAACGCTTATTTGAGCGTTGCCTTGCCACCAGCTTCTTCGATCTTCTTCTTGATGTCTTCGGCTGTTGATTTGTCGGCGTTTTCCTTGATCATCTTCGGCGGAGCGTCGGCGATGTCCTTCGCTTCCTTCAAACCAAGGCCCGTGATTTCGCGGATGACCTTGATGACACCGATCTTGTTCGCGCCCGTTTCTGTGAGTTCGACGTTGAACGATGATTTTTCTTCAGCTGCGGCTGCACCTGCACCAGCGGCGGCCATCATGACCGGAGCGGCTGCGGAGACACCGAATTTACCTTCAAGAACCTTCACAAGTTCTGCGAGGTCAAGCACAGAGAGTTTTTCAACGGCATCAACGATGCTCTTGAACTTCTCTGGGACCTCGACGATTGTTTCGTCTGACATATGGATAGAGATGGGGGCCGTAGGCAGTAGGCGGTAGACGGTAGCTCGATCGTGCTACTGTCTATTGCCTACCACCTACTGCCTGGTTTGTAATAATTAAGCCGTTGCCTTTTCCTTGGATTCGCGGACTGCGTTGAGCACGCGGACGAAGGCGGACACCGGAGCGTACATCGTACCGACGACCTGACCGAGGAGTTCTTTCTTCGACGGGAGTTTGGAGAGGGCGTTGACTTTGTCTGCGCCGACGACCAACCCTTCGAAGATGCCACCCACCAGCTTGATTGTCGATGTCTTTGTCATGTCGCCGAGGACTTTGGCCGGAGCCACTTCGTCCTCTGTGCCGAAGGCAACGCCGAGCATGCCCGGGAATTGCTTCGCATTGAGTTCGAACCCAGCTTCTTTTGCTGCGAGCGAGATCAATGACTTTTTGGCGACGATGTATGACACCTTGGCTTCACGGGTCTTTTTGCGAAGTTCATCCGCTTTTGGAACCGTCATGCCCTGGTAATCTGCAAACACCACGGATTTCGCGCCCTTGAATTCCTTCACGAGGCGTTCCTTGGTCCCTGCTTTTTGTTGCCGTGTTTTTGGCATAGATAGTAAAGACCGTAGGCTGTAGGCGGTAGGCTGTAGCTTACGTGCTACTGCCTACGACCTACCAGCTACTGCCTGTTTTCTATTAATCGACCTTTTAAAGAAACACCCACAGGCTTCCTGTGGGCTATTTCACGCTCCGTCGGCTCGATATCTATCGAGGAGAGGAGGAAAACGGCGCCTCGGCAGGACGTTCGGATGAACGTTTAAGCTTCTTTGACGAAGCTCCTGCTGTCTCAGGACCATGAGTGTTGACCGCAATTTACGGGAAAATAGGAAAGACGTCAAGAGGCGATGCGATCTGGATCTACATCCCAATTCCGTGGATTGTCTATGATATATTTTTGGATTCGAGACAATTCATTTTCATCCCGAATAACACGTTCGTAATAATTTCGTTGCCAAATCGGAATTCCTGGCATTTCACGAATCCGGTTGATCAAAACCGTTGACCGATATTTCATCCACGCGATGATACGACCCAGTGCTATCTGTAGGGGCGGGGTCTCCCCGCCCAAATCAGACGAAATGCCCGATTCAGACAAAACGCATCCGTTTTCATTTGGTTTGTTTTCATTTGGGCGGGGAAACCCCGCCCCTACGTCGATCGAATTACGAATACAAACAATCATATGCACGTGATTTGGCATGATGATGAATTCATCACATTCGATATCTGGATAATGTTGTTGCAATTCATTCCAAACGCGCTGAACAATTTTTCCCGTTTCATTTAACACCATGACAGTATTCAAAATATTTCCAAACAATTGTTCACGTTTGTTTGCACATATCGTCACAAAATACGCACCTGCAGTTGCATAATCAAAACCTTGCAGACGAGTTGACTGACGATGATGAATCTCCGGATTAAACCTCATATATCCACCGCTCCCACATATAAATCAAAACGTCAATCCTCTCGGGATACTGAAAACCGCACCCCGAGGAGTTCGCGAATGCGATTCTCAGGATGCGGCGAGTTGCGTTTAGGCGACCTTGCGGTCTTCGTTGTTCTTTCGGGCCGCGAGGAAGCAATATCCCTCGTGCCAATCGTCCCAGGTGAAGTCCAGCTCGAGTTCGAGTCCGCGCTCGCCGCCCTTCAGGACAGCGACGCAGTCGTCATGATCGCCGTCATATTCGACATCCAGTAGCGAGCCGAGCGCGACGATATCGGACTTCACGGCCTCGTTCGGATGCGCATCCGAGAAGGCGAGGAGTTCCTCATAGAGAGCGGGACGGAGACCTCGTCGCTCCATCTCAGCAAGGACTGCACGGTAGCCGACTTTGCCGACCATCCGCAGGCAGACGAACGAGACGCTGCGCGCCTTCGTGACGACGCCCTTGCATTCCTCGATCGGGACGAAGCGCTTCAAGCCATAGCCCTTCGCGACACGGCGGAACTTTTGATCCAGCACGGGGAACGGAGGCTGAACGTAATCGACCACCGTCTTGAACGAATTGATGCGGCTGATCTTGGACATCTGGCTCTCTCTTTCAATGCCTGAACACCGTGTTCAGAACGAAGCAAGATATCACAAAACAACCATTTTGTCAATGGTTGCATGGTCGTTTTTGGCTCTATTGAGCTCTTTTTTATTTCATTAACTCCTTCAAATCAGCCATGACCTCTGCGGCGTGGTCTTTTGGTTTGACGTTTTCGTAGATTTTGGCGATTTTGCCTTCTGGATCAATGAGGAAGGATGTTCGGGCGATTCCCATGTATTCGCGACCCATGAATTTCTTTTTACCCCAGACACCGTAGTCTTCCACCATCTTCTTCTCTTCGTCGGCAAGGAGCGTGAACGGCAGACTGTATTTTTCGACAAACTTTTTGTGGCTTTTTACCGAGTCCACACTCACACCAAGAACGACGGCTTTGAGCGCATGGAATCCAGCCCAGTTATCGCGGATGGAACAGGCTTCGGTCGTACAACCCGGTGTATCGTCCTTTGGATAAAAATAGAGCAGGACCCATGAACCGGCGTATTCTTTGAGCGTGTGGATTTTTCCATCTTGATCAGCGAGCGAAAAACTTGGAGCTTTTTTCCCTGGTTGGAGCGTCATATGACGATAGTTTGTCAGCTCGGCGGTGGCGCGTCTACCTCTTTTGCAGCGCAGATGCGGGAGAGCTATACTGTTGGCAACTATGAAAAAAATCCTCCTTCTCTCGTTGACGATCGGCCTGGCCGGCGCAGGATGCATGTCATCCTCCTCGCCAGCACCGTCTGCCGTTCAACCAACGGCATCCGTCCCGACACAAACCGCACCAGCCGCGGTCACAACGCCGCCGGTCGAAGCCGTGCCACTCGCCGCACCACTGGGTTCAGATGGATTCACGGTCACGAATCAAGCCTCTGGCCCTGAGGTCACCATCGCTGATGCGGTTGCCGCACGAACTGGTTTTATCGCCGTCTACAAAGACAACAACGGCAAGCCAGGCGCACTTGCTGGCACAAGTCAGCTGATGTACGCCGGTGAAACGCGCAATGTCCCGATTCATTTAAAGACTGCATCAAAAACCGGTGAAACGTATTGGGCAACGCTGTTTGTTGATAATGGTGACAAAAACTTCAATGAAGCATCCGATGTTGCCGCAAAAGACTCCAAAGGCGCGACGATCAGCTCTTCGTTCAAAATCACCCAATAATTTGCACTCATGAAAAAAATTCTTCTTGCCTCGCTGGCAATTGGTCTTGCCGGAGCAGGATGCGCTCCTTTTGCGGAACCCGTGACACCTGTCACGAGCACGGCGGCTCCACAAGCCGTCCCAGCGACATCGTCAAGCACCCAAACACCACCTCGCGCATCAGCATCCGCATCCAACAGCATCAAACTCGAAAGCCAACAAAAAGGCAGCACGATTGTTGTTGACGACGTCACGCTCACCAAACCAGGATATATCGTCATCCATCAGGACACGAATGGGAAGCCTGGTCTCATCCTTGCAACGAGTGACCTCTTACCTGCCGGAGAATCTCAACACAAAACCATCACCCTGCCGCTTGGTGTTGGCAAAACATTTTGGGCGGAAATCCGTACCGATAACGGTGACGGCAAATGGAATGAAGCCATGGATCTTGCGGCCGCAAGCAGCACGGATTCATCAACCATTGTGTCGTTTCACTCCCCAGCAAAATAATTTTTAGCCAACGATTTTTGTTCCACGAAAGCGTCCGCCGTCAATGATCGCGCGGACGTTTTTCATATCCGTTCCTTGCGCGATGACTACTTCCATCCCCGATCGTTGTGCGAGCTGCGAGGCAATGGGATCAAATGGCGCGTTTGCACCTGGCTCCCACACCGAACCAACGATCTTTCGAAAGTCTGTCCACGATAAATCTGTGTACGCTTTTGCGTCTTTGTATTTCGATGGATCTTTATCGTAGACCGCATCAATATTCGTCAGATTAATGATGCGCGTCGAGCCGCACTTTTTTGCTAAACGAACGGCAATGTAATCCGTACTCCATCCCGGCTTCCATCCCGCGGCAATTAAAACGGGTGCATTCCAAACACATGCGCCGGTTGGATTTTTAATCACGCGCGGATGCGCGATGTCGCGAAAAACAGTTCGGAGCAAATGCGCATTTAATCGTGTGGCATGAATCCCAATCCAATCCGTATCTTCATCCGTTAAATTTGTGACGTCGTTTGCCGCTTTTTGGTACATGCGCGCGGTTTGCCCACCGCCAACAACGATCACAAATCGCTGACCTGCCGCAACACCTTTCGCGATCACCTCACGAAACGCTTTTAAAAACACTGTATCAATCCCGGTCTTTGGTACGACAAGAGACCCGCCGACAGAGAGCACGATGGGAGGACGCGAAGGCATGATGAAGAATTACGCCGCGCTAAACAATCCGTTGACGAGCCACGAGACCAACCAGTACACCAATGCGCCAAAAAATGCGGCTTGGAAATTTGCCACATCAAAACCTTTGACAATGGATGACGCGAACCAAAACATCAACGCGTTAATAACGAGCGTAAATAATCCGAGCGTCAAAATATTCACCGGCAATGTGAGCAGGAGAATCAACGGACGAATTAACGCATTCACCAAACCAATCACCAAGGCCGCAATCAAAGCGGTCCATGTATTTGCCACGCTCACGCCTGGCACAAGATACGCCGCGGCATAGACCGACAACGCACTAATCACCCACCGAAGAAGAAGTTGAAGCATATGATTTTTTAATTTCCTTAACGCGGTTTTCCGCGACGGATAATTTTTTCTTTAATGCATCCGCGATCAGCATCGCGCGCTCAAACTTTTTTAACCCTTCGTCTAAATCTGTTCCGCCGTGCTCAAACCAGCCGGCGATGTCCTCCAGTTCTTCGAATCCGTTTGTTAAATCAATTTCTGTTGTTGCTTTTTTGGCCATACATTTTCCTTAGATTCAATTCGAGCACCCGTTTCCCCATCTGCGAGACGGAGCGTCACTTTTTCGCCGTCTTGGAGTTCGCGAACCGAGACAATCGCTTTTCCGGAGGCATCGCGCACAAGGGCGTATCCGCGTGCCAGGACGCGGTTGGGGTCAAATGACTCCATGAGTCGCATCTGTGCGGTGAGCCGCTCTGTAAGCCCACCCAGCCATTGTCGCACGCCGGAGGAGCACCGAGTAGTCAAGAGATCAAGATCTGCCGATCGGCCGACGAGCCATGCACCTGGCGCAGACAAACTTCGCTCAATGAGCGCCGAGATCTTGTCCATGCGCATTAAAAATGCAGATTCCACGGACTGTTCCAAATTGGACAGCTCATACAAGACATCGCGACGGTCTGGGACAAGACGCCGTGCACAATCGGTTGGCGTGGAGCCGCGAACATCTGCCGCCTCCTCGGCCAACGTGATATCACGCTCGTGACCAATCGCGACGAGCGTTGGAATTTTTGAGGCGTAGATCGCGCGAACAACGCGCTCATCGTTAAACGACATCAGCTCCTCGAGCGAACCACCGCCACGCGTCATAACGAGAACTTCATATTTGCCATCTTGCGCCTGCTCAATGGCGCGAACGATGTCTTGCGGCGCTCGCTCCCCTTGCACAAGGACATGATAGAGATCGATATCGATACCACCCCACCGCTCGGCAAGGACACGAATAAAATCGCCGTACGCCGCACTTTCGCGAGACGCGATCAACGCAATGCGTGATGGAAATTTTGGTAACGCGCGCTTGCGTGACGGTTCAAAAATCCCTTCTTTCTCCAAACGCACACGCAACATGGCGAGCGCCTTGCGTAACGCTCCTTCACCGGCCAATTCGATCCGCTCTGCGCTGAGCGAGAACTTGCCATATTTTGGATACACGCGCGGCAACCCAAACACCCGAACGCGCATTCCATCTTCGACCGGGACATTGAGCTGCCACACGGTCATAAACACGTTGACGAGCGACTTGTCGTCCTTCAGATCAAATGACACCCACTGTCCTTGCGACACACGAAAGCCGGATACTTCTCCTTCAACGGCAAAAACTTCACCCGAGAGCGTCTCGCGCAAAATTCCATTCACCACTTCGACAAAATCTGAAACTTGAAGAATGCGCATGAGATGAGATTAGGCCGCAAACGAAGAATCGTATGGGCTCTTCAGCTTACGCAACTCTTCGAGGCGCTGTGATAATAGTGCCTGCTCTTGCTTGAGTGACGCTTCTCGTCCACGAAGTTCCTGCAGCGTTTCCTTGCGATGCTGTTCTTGCATGTCGAAATATTCTCCCATAACCTCGTATTCGCTCACATCTCCACCCATCTCTTTTCCCAACACTTCGGCCAATCGGACACCGCCCTCGTCTCGAATACGCTTCATCTGCACAATCTTTTGTTCAAACTCCGATGGCATGTACGCTTCGAGTTTCTGTTGAAAATGAAACGTATCCTCGATTTCATTAATCCGAGAAAAAATCTCCTCCTCTGTCATAGACTCTGGATGCTCTTTGATCTGCATCGCTCGTTGCTTCATAGCTTCCTTCCGTGACAAACGAATCGTGTCCGAGACGTCCTTGCTCGGCTCACTCGTGCGTTGAAATTGTTCCATGGACATACGTGTTAGTTATAGAGTAATCCGCCCCACTCAACGAGCGTAAAACCGTTGCGAGATGGCGTGTGAATCGTTGGTTGTTCGATCAAGATTGGCGCGTTGA
Organism: Candidatus Uhrbacteria bacterium; assembly: GCA_903893445.1. Taxonomy (GTDB): domain Bacteria; phylum Patescibacteriota; class Patescibacteriia; order 2-12-FULL-60-25; family 2-12-FULL-60-25; genus CAITMG01. Next base: position 12,973 of record CAITMG010000028.1, read on the forward strand.
GCTTTTGCCAGTCCATAAAGAGACGGATGGATGTCGCGGGCTGTGGAAAGACGGACAGCGGCGCCGCCGTAGACCAGTCGCTCGTCAGGAATGACACGCGATAGTATGGCGCGCCAACCATTTTTGGAACCCAGAAATCTTGAAAGTCTCTCGATTCTTTTTCATTCAATCCGTATCGTGCGAGCGTTGTTGCGAGGAATGTTTTCACGTCGCCATCCTTCACGACAAAGCCGTCTTTTGGTGCGACATACGAGACACCCGTCCCTTCCCAAAATAAGGAATCAACCTGGGAACCATCGGACATTGTTAATGCGCCGCTTGGCTGTGCCACGACCTTCCATCCCTTTTGCGGATATGTCGGCTCGCTCTTTGTCACATGGATAAACGATGGGAGCTGCACGGAAACGCTTTGTGTTTTTTGCGGATAGAGATAGATGACGGGCTTGCCACATTCTCCTTGCGGAAGAACGTTCACGTCCGTGTATTTGACCCATCGACCAAATGCATCCGTCCAAAAGAGCACCGGAGCCGGTCGCTGTTCCAAAAACGCTTGAAAGGATGGCTTGACCCCGCTTGGTGCAAAATACGTATCGTACGCCGCCTGCACAATTTGGTTTGATGCTGGATCTTTTGGCGCAAAAACGTCACCACCTGTCTGCGTTTTTCCAATATGGACAAACGCGGAGCGATCCGGGATATCTGTCGTCGCAACAATATTTGGACAAAACGGATCGCATCCACCTGCAAACGTCGAGTATTCTTCTTTGATATTTTTATGCTCCGCATCGAGGATGATATCTGCGGTTTCGCGTTCTCCCACTTTTTTCGTTGGGATGACAGATGCGTAGCGAATCGGAAAGCCGTCTTCATCCAACACGAGCACGCAACCGCTTCCCTTGATCTCGTAAATCTCTCGACCGTCTTTCGTCTTTCCGATCACCGGCAATGAGGTGATCTTACCGCCGTTTTCGAGCCATTCGGAGTAGAGCTCTGTCCCATTTCCAAAATAGAGATAGCGACCGTCTAATTTTAACGCATTGCCATCTGGACCGTACACGACCTCATTTTGTTTACTTGGGAGCGTCAAACCAAACGCCGGAATCAGAAACTGTTTCCATCCATCGGCTGAGAGTACCGCCGCATCACCCATCCCCGGATCCGAGATATAGAGTCCATCCAAAATTCGTGCCTGTTTTTTATCTGGTGAAACGAGAATGTGAAATGCATTGCATCCACCAAGATCGCACCCGCCATTTGATCGATAATACAGCGTCGACCCCTTAAACTGCCCCTCAGAAACAGAACCGATTTCCCATAGCCCGATGGTATCCGTGGAGTATCCGTTATTAATGAAACCAATGCGATCCATCGCCTCAACATTGTTTAAAAATGTCTGCAGCGCCGTTGATGAACTCATGCCCAGCATCGCAGAGACCAATGAGGTCGTTGGCGAAAGAACCTCTTTCATGGACCGTCGAACTGGTTTTGACCACGCCATCACGAGCTGTTCGCTCGATTGATCCTGTGCGAAAAAATATCCCGCATTGGGGTCATACCCTTGATCGGTCGACGATGCGGCCGGCGCCACACTCCAACCAATCGACCCCGTAACCGTGCTTGATGCCGTCACGACGTCCGTTACCGG
>CAITMG010000029.1 GCA_903893445.1 Candidatus Uhrbacteria bacterium
ATGGCGATGCTCACGATTGGGATCGCGGCGTTTATTTTTTCGTGTGGCGTGGGTGATTCACCGTTTCGCGACGTCAATCAATGGCTCTTTGATCACATCGGCTTTTGGCGTGGGTTTCGCGATAGTCAAAAATGGAGCTCAGTGGTGATGATGGTCTACGTCGCGTTGGGCGGAGCAGGGATCGCGGCGCTTCAATCCATCGCAAAACCATCACGCTTCGTGACATGGACACGAAAAGGCGCCGTGAGCCTCGCGTTTGTCGCGATTCCGCTCTACAGCTTTCCGATGCTCTTTGGATTTTGGAATCAATTGCATCCTGTTTGGTATCCGCACGCATGGGAAAAGACGAATGCGCTCGTGGAACAACAAAAAGACTGCAAAGCGCTGTTTTTACCGTGGCATGCGTATCTGTCCTATCAATTTGAAAACAACATCACGATCGCCAACCCCGCAAAGGACTATTTTCACTGCACAATGGTGATGAGTCGCGATATTGGCTTGGGTGATATTAAAGATCAGACCATTCCGGACCCGGCGTATGATGCGATTGCCGGTGTCGTGACGGGGAGTGACGGCTGGACACCGGACCAAGCGATCAATGTATTAAAGGAAGCGGGGATTCATTTTGCCATTGTGGCGAATGATGTCCCGCAAGATGACCCGTATACATATGAATTTCTCCGTGCCAAAGATGTCCGCGCGGAAGATTTTGGAGAGATGAAGTTATACACATGGTAAAAGTTGACGAACCCTTGACATCTAGTATTGATACGGAAACGCATCGCGTATATAATGCAGCAACACAACTATGAACATGCTCGCAAAAATTTTCAGATCCAGCACGAACTTCGTGATCGCCACAGTCGTTGCCATGATTGCTATCTCGCCATTAACGGCATCTGCCAGCTTTAGCTACGGTGGAGGAGAATCCGGCGGCGGCGGAAGCAGCAGCGGAGGCGGCGGGGGAGCTGGCGGTGGAAATTTGAGCATCAACCAATATCAGGATTGCGCAAAGCAGGTTTCATCACCAAATGGTTTAAGCGCAACCGTGACCGATGGCACAGACGGCAACGTCACCGTGACCGTGAACGGTGGCGATGCCGTTCGCATGGCCGTTTCCGAATACACATCTTTCGTGGATGCGATTCAGTCCAGCTTTGCCACAACAACGCAGATGCATCTCAAGAATGATGCCGAAGGTGATCGCGAGATCTATGTTCGCTTGTACAATGGCTGTGGCTTGCCATCACCAATCGTGACGGCCAAATTCACACACGGAAAGAGCAACCATGGTTCAAACGGCGATAATAACGGAAACAGCGGTAAAACCGGTGATGATAATCACGGCAAGGGTGGTAAAGTTCTTGGTGAACACATCACGCTTGTTGATACCTTAATCGCCAAATTGAAGTACGGCCAGCGCGGTGCTGACGTCATGAAGCTTCAATCTGAATTGAAACGTCTTGGTTTCTTGAAGATCGGTAAAACAACATCTTTCTACGGACCGATGACACGTGCAGCCGTCAACAAGTACCTCACTTCGTTGAAATAACCGAATGACGGTACGCAAAACAACCGGTGAAAACCGGTTTTTTGCGTTGCGCAGAGGGGATTGACGACAACGAAAAAATCGGGCAGCGGTGGAGATATGACCTCGTCATCTCTCTGTTGGAAAGAGACATGCAAGTGTGATATTTTAATCAGCGAATTCGACATGGCGAAAACCCACGCAAAGCGCATTCACAAGGCACTCAAACATCATTTTATTCCGCATAAGGGGAATAATTATCATCCGCACGCTCTGCATCCACATCGGCTGTACGCGTATGGAGGATTTTTAGCGACCATGAAACTGTTTGTTGTCGCGTTTGCGTTATTGTTGCCCTTTCAAGCGTATCTCGCGCCAGATGTCCTAACCGCACAATCCAATAAACTCGTCACACTCACAAATTCACTCCGCAAATCAAAAGGGCTTGGGACGCTTGCGACGGTGAGTCCGCTCGAGTTATCTGCGCAATATAAAGCCACAGATATGGCGCAAAATGGGTATTTTGCGCACCAAGGACCCAACGGACACACGCTGACCTACTTTTTAGACAAGGCGCACTATCAATATTCGACCGCTGGCGAAAATCTCGCCGAAGGTTTTTCCGATGCTGACACCTTGATGGCCGCGTGGATCAACAGTCCAACGCATTACGCCAACCTGATTGATCCCAATTTTACGCAATTTGGCATTGGTGTGGATGATGGGACATTCGATGGCACACCAACCATCTTTTTTGCGCAACATTTTGGGTCTCCGTTTGTGATGGACACGGCAGCAACACAACCGACACCAATCAAACACATCGCCCAGATCACAAACACACCGCCTCCAGCACCAAAACCAGTGGCACAACCTGTGAAAGCAAACGTGACGCCACAGCCAAAACCACCTGTCATTGCACAAAAACCAATCGAAAAACCAACCACCGTCGCCGTTGCCGTACCACCACCTCAACCAGCGCCAACACCAACCATCGCGCCTCAGCCAACGCAACGCATCCCTCAACCTGTCGTGACACGGACCGCCAAAACAGATACCCAGCCACTCAAAAACACAGTTGTGGAACTCACGCCGTGGCAAAAATACGTTCGCGCAAATGACTGGTTTTCCGTTGTCCCATCTGTTTTCTCCGCGGCACACTGGATCTTCTTTGCATTTTTTCTCTTTTTTGTGGCGGTTCTCGCGATTTCCATCTTTTGGGAACTCCATAAAAAGAAACCGCACATCGTTGGGCAAACAATCGGTCTCATTCTGATGATCGTCGTGTTTTGGAAAACCTAGTCTGTTCATTTTTGGGCCCTGGTCTATACTAGTTTTTGTATGAACTTCCCAAAAATGAGCCCACAAACGGGCAAATATCTCAAAATTGCCGGTCTTGGTCTTGGTGGGTTAGTGATCGTCACGATTATCGTGACGTTTCTTGGGAGTGCGTTTCAATCTTTTCGACTCAATTCTAATGCGACATCTGGCTCGATTCTGAGTTACGGCAGCGGCATGATGGGCGTTGCGCAATCATCGGATGCGTACGTCGGCAAAGCCGCACCCGAATTATCCGTTCGCAATATCGCGCCGATGCCACCGATTGCTGACGGCACAACGCCAGGGAATACGGCGGAAAACTTTGAAGTCACCAATTACAGCGCCAACATTGAGACACGCGATCTTGCAGGGACATGCAAAACGCTGTTTGATCTCAAGGCAAAATCGTACGTTATTTTTGAAAATGCAACAGACGCCGATCATTCCTGTTCCTACACCTTTAAAGTGGAACGCGAACGATCGAATGAAGTCGTCAACTTGATCAAGTCGCTCAATCCAAAAGATTTTTCGGAAAATACCCAGACCATCCAAAACACGATCAACGATTACACGTCGCTGATCGATATTTTGACGAAAAAGAAGGAATCCGTTGAAAAAACGCTCAACGACGCCATTGGTTCCTACGACGAAATCGCGCAAATCGCCACCAAGAGCCAAAATGCGGATGCGCTCGCAAAAATCATCGACAACAAAATCCAGATGCTCCAACAGCTGACGGAAGAGCGCTTGAATATCAACGCACAACTTGACCAATACACGCGATCCAAGGCGGATCAGCTCGATCAAATCAAATACACCAATTTTTCCGTCACCGTATTTGAAAACAAATTCGTTGATCCACAAACGCTGTCTGATTCCTGGAAGACGACCATTAAAACATTCGTCACAAACATGAACGACGTGGCGCAAAATGTGAGTATTAACCTCGTCACGCTGTTCATCTACGTCCTCCAATACGTCATCTACTTCTTGATCTTGCTCTTGGTCGCCAAATACGTCTGGCGCTGGACGAAAAAGATTTGGAAGATGTAGAATTCGCGCGGTTCATGGTTCCGTCGTTCATTCGATCGTAAGGAGGGGAAATGAAGCGTGTCATCATCACCGCAGGCCCGCAATTTGCGGGAAAATCCACGTTTTGCAAAAAGGCGATCACGGAATTTCCGGAGATCGCCTATGTGAGTCGTGACGACATTCTCAACAAGATGTTTGGCACGGCGTGGCTTGATCCGTACACCGGACTCCATCTCGCAGGCGTTGCCGCGATGTGGGATCAGGTACGCAAAAAAATCACGGAGGCGCAAAACGGCCTCACGTTGATTCTGGATGCGTGGAATGGATCGTGGAGCGAACGATTCACCTTCAATGGCCGTGTGCGCTCATTTGGAGCGGATCGCGTTGATGTGTGGTACTTCGTCACGCCCGCACGGACCTGCTACGAATGGAGTCTGCTGAGAGAGCCGGTCACTGACCGTACCAGCAAGTGGCGCGAACTCACTGTCCGGGAAGATCATCAGCGATATCACGGTCAGAGAATTCTCAACGAGAATCTCTTCGAGAACATCTACCGGATCGATCCGACGATTCACGAACCGCGACAATTCCTCGAACGCAAGACAGAGCAGCTTGCTCTGTCGTATGCAACCATCTAACCGAGCTGAGCTCGGTTTTTCTTTACGCAAACCCAGGGAAAAAGTCTGTCTTGATACGCGACGCTGGCACGCCCATGCCTTTTAACGTCTTTTGAAACGCCGTCACCATGCCGTGCGGACCCGAGATGAAAAATTCACGATCTGCAAAATCTGGGACTTCTTCGGCAATCATTTTGGCATCAACGTATCCAACTTTGCCCGTCCAACCTGCCGGAACCGTTGCCTTGTCCGTTAACGCGTAGATGGTTTTGATGCCAAGCTCATCCTTTGCCGCATCAAACACATCGCGATAGGCGATATCCGCCGGTGTCTTGTTGGAATAAAACAACACAATGTCTCGTGGCTCATGACGATCAACCAAATACTTGATCATACTGCGAAACGGCGTCACGCCAATCCCACCAGCAATAAAGACCAACTTTTTCGTCACGTTGATCGGAAGGACAAAATCACCGGCTAGTTGCGCACCAACGATCACGTCCGTACTCACCATCCCGGAAAGCGCGTGTTTAAAACTACTGCCGTCCGGATAAAACTTCACACCGATGCGTAAATCTTTCTCCGTTGGTGAAGAGGCGAGTGTAAAATACCGACGATTGCCGCGACGATCTGGTCGTTCATGCTCGAGCGTCCATTCCATGTACTGTCCTGGGCGATATTTGAGCTCCTGGCTGGGTTCAAAGAGAAAATCTGACGTATGATCCGCAACCGTGATCTGCTCTTTCAAATTCATGACAAATTTTGCCTTTGGACTCACGAGATACGAAAAAATATTTCCCAACACAAGCGCAATCTCTGGCGTGGAATAAAACGATCCCACATGCACCCACGGCGCAAAGAGCAGACCGACAACCGCGCCATAGATCAACCGCAATGTTTTTGTAGGTGGCGTGGTGAGCGGCTCGGTGAGCATGACAAACGCAAAAAAGAAGATTGGCGTCTCAACCAACGTTGTCGAAACCAACCGAAACAGGGGAACGCCACGAATGATGCCCGAGACGACAATCGAGACCATCGCCACGGCAAAAAACGACACAACCAAATCAAATCGACGAATCTTTCGGACAAGCAACAATCCACCAACCAAGACAAACGGCAACATCCATGCGGTCCCCACCCACCAATTCGCCGATTGATTGATGGCGATCGATGTCAACGCAATCGCAAACGCGGCCGGGTTAAAGAGATGCTTTTTCCCAATGGCAAAAATATATTTTGATGCCATCGACCAAATCGATGCCCACGTTGCCAGCGCAAAAAATGTCGTATCTGTCGACGCGGCGATTGGCGCAATCAATAACGCCAACATCAACGCCGTGATGTAGACGGATTCGATATTTGTTGGGGCTTTCCACAGTTTTGCGCAAATTTCATTCGTGATCCAACACACGGTCGTGATGAAAAACGTGGAAAAGAGCAACGCGTACGGGCTAAACGGCAAGATGTGAAAAAAACAAAACACAAACGCAACACCAAGCAGTCCCAACAAAAAGTAGAGCAACAACCGATACATAGTAAACCGATTCAACAAATCATCAATCCATTTCAACATACGCAACGCTTAGATCTTTGCCTGAACCAAGGCAGAAGAAAGGGACTGAATAAACGCCCCGCTCGTCGCTGTCGCACCGGAAACCGCATTCACGTTTGCGTTTTGTGCCTGAATCGCTTCCGAACTCAAGATCGGCATCGCATAATTATTAATCGCGATCGAGCGATTGCGATCTTGCGGATGATCAAGGAATTGAACATCCGTGATCTTTCCACCGCTCACAACGACCTGAACCTGAACATTCCCGTAATACGCATCCGTGGAGTCACCCGTGTATGTCCCATCACGATATTGTCCCGTTGGTTTGGTCGCTGGCGGTGGCGTGCTCACGGTCACGGGCGCTGGAGCCTGTGGTGCCGGTGCTGGTGTTGGAATTGTCGCCGGAGGCAATGTTGGAGTTGGGGTTGGGGTTGGTGTCGGAGTTGAAACCGGTGTTGGCGTAGCCGAAGATGCGATCACCGGCGTTGCCATGGTAAACGTCGTGTATGAGTTGACGGAAATCACCGCTTGCATCGCACTCGACAACCCAGGAACCGTAAACGTCGTCGGTCCAATCGCGTACAATGACCCATTTTGATCCGCATACACGCTCGCGCTGACTTCGCCGTGCGCGGGAACGTCAACCGCTTGCGCCAACCGATACAATTTTCCATCTGCGGTTAATAACCGTGTCGATTTGATCAGCGTCAGAGCCGCAGAATACGAATTCACAATCCGAACCGTGCCTTGCGCCTGCAAATTGAGCTGGTCATTGATTGGCGCGCTTGGTGTCGCGACAACAATCGGCGTTGATGTGACGGCCGCTGTGCTTGTCGATGCAACCGTGTTCGTATCAGTCGATGTCGCTGTCGATGCAACC
>CAITMG010000030.1 GCA_903893445.1 Candidatus Uhrbacteria bacterium
GTTCATCAAGAGCATCACCCTCACCTCAACGATGGGCCCAGCCGTCCACGTTGAAACATCGATCTAAGCACAACCAACGGTTCGAAAAAAAAGACGGCATCCGCCGTCTTTTTTGTACCTCCTCGATTTGCCGTCATCCGCGCAGGGGCATACAATTTGCACGCCGTTTTTTATTCTATTTTTATCTCTATGTCGGAACGCATGAGCCAATCCCACCCTACCGAGCAGTCACGCAACGAACAGCCACCGGAAAAAGACTTCTCACAAATGGATTACGCAGAAGCTCAACGAGAGATAAAAAAGCTCATGACAGATCCTGGGACCTCTCCCGAACTTTTAACACACCTTGGAGACGTCTTTGTTGCAAAAGCAAAAGCTGAAGGAAAATCGGAAAAATTCATTGCCAGCTTTGAGGCGGCGCTCACAAAACGAACCGGGATCGAAAAAACCACGTCTGCAGATGTATCACCAACAGCACCGGAAACATCATTAACCGAGGAAGAGCACGCCAACCTCCAGGAGCTCTTCAAGAAAACAATCGAGGACGGCTTTTCAACCATCAAGCATCAGTATGAACAGAATTTTTCTCACTTTGAGGTCAGTGATCTCGAAGCCATCCAGCGAGCATCGGACGAAGAAGCAGCGTATATTCAATCTGCGAGCTTGGAAGACCTCAAAACCAGCATGGCAACCGAATTCAACCTTCCGCAACAAGACGTTCACAAACTGAGCAATGCAGACCTAGAAAAGATGCGCTCAACGTTAGTGAAGGCGGCAAAATGGAAAATTCAGCTTGCTTTTCAGGTCGCTCGGGAACGCGGAGAGCATTTGCCAGCATCGATCTAGTTCTCCATTCAAAACACGGGTTTTTGCCCGTGTTTTTGTCTCCCAGATATACACATTGCGCCAAGGAAAAACGTTCGGTAAGGTTCTCGCAATATGACCGATCGACCAGGTGCCATCCCCCGCCAATTGATCGCCGAAATGGCCGAAGCTGGCTATATCAAAGGTTCGTCTCCGGAGACGCTTCAGCCGTCGTCTTTGGACCTTCGCATTACGGATGAGGCGTATCGCATGCGCGGCTCGTATCTGCCAAAGATCGGTGAAACGATTGAGGAGATTATCACCCGTGGCGCGCTGTACAAGCAGGACTTGAGCCGACCTCTTGAGGTCGATGGAACGTATCTCATCAAGCTCAACGAGTCGCTCGCCTTGCCGATGGGCATTCACGCCACCGTGAGCAGTAAGTCATCGAGCGGTCGCATTAATTTGCGTACGCGACTGTTAGCGGATCGTGTCCCGCGTTTTGATAGCGTCCCGCGCGGATATACCGGATCGTTATGGATCGAGATCATGCCAAAATCGTTTCCGGTTTTATTGCATCCAAATGATCGATTAAATCAGATGCGATTTTTTCATGGTGATGCCGAGCTTTCGAGTCTTGAGCATCGCATCGCGTTTGATAAATTTCGCCTCCTTCGCAACGCGGATGGTTCCGCGGTTCCGGCAAGCGACAACGTTGTGAGCAACGGCGTCACGATGACGGTGGATTTAGCGAGCACGGACATTATTGGCTGGCGCGCCACGAGCGGCGGATGGAATGTGCTCGATACCGCAAAATACGATCATGATCCGCGCGACTTTTTTGAACCCATCACGCAACCAAAAAGCGGCGAACTTGTTTTGCGTCATGGGTCGTTTTACATCCTTGTCACCAAGGAACGCATCATGATTCCGCCAAATTACGCCGCAGAGATGGCGGCGTATGATCCGACCAAGGGTGAGTTTCGATCACACTATGCGGGATTTTTTGACCCGGGTTTTGGATGGGCAGAGAAAGATGAAGACCGAGGCTGGCAAGCCGTGCTCGAAGTCTCTATGCACGGACATGACTTTATCCTGCGTGATGGTCAGCCGATTTGTTTGATGGCTTTTGAAAAACTCCTCCTCAAGCCAGACATGCTCTACGGACGTGACATTAAATCCAACTACGGCGGACAGTCTGGACCAAGACTGGCAAAGTGGTTTAAGACGAAAAGTAGCTCGTAGTTAGTAGCTAGTAGCTAGATGGTTGACGAGTGCAGAGATACCTGGCAGCTGTAGATGCATGGAGCAGCGAATGAAAATCAAAAACTTTACTGACTTGTTCGTTTGGAACGAAGGGCATCAATTCGTCTTAAGTCTCTATCGACTGACAAAATCTTTCCCAAGCGACGAGCAGTTCTCACTCACAAACCAGATGAGACGTGCGGCAGTATCAATTACTTCAAATATCGCAGAAGGGTTCGGGCGAAGATCCTATGCTGAAAAAAGACAGTTTTATAACATCGCCTCTGGTTCAATCACGGAAATACAGAGTCAACTTTACCTCGCACGAGATCTTGGGTATTGTCCTACAGACACATGGGATCAATTGAATAGTAAATCGGAATTTGTTTACAAACTTCTAAACGCTCTCATCGCCTCACTCCCCAGCTCCCGCTAGCTACCAGCTACAAGCTACCAGCTACTTGATTACCTCCCCTATGCCCAAACATATTATCGGACTCGTTGGTCGCCAGGGTTCCGGAAAAGGGACAGTCGCAAAAATTCTTCAAGAGAAGTACGGCGCTGTCCTTTTTCGTTTTAGCGCCGTGCTCGGAGATATTCTCGATCGCGTTGCCGTGGAACGAACGCGTGAAAATTTAATTAAAATCTCTGAAGCGCTTCGTGGCTCGTTCGGCGAAGACGTTCTCGCCTTTGCGATTGAAAAGGACGCCGCCTCCACGGATGCAGACATCGTGGTGATTGATGGGATTCGACGATTGGAAGACATCGTTGCCTTGGAACCACTGGAACAATTCACGCTCGTCAGTGTCCACGCACCAGCCGAACTGCGATTCCAACGCGTTCAAGGACGATCGGAAAAACCAGGCGAATCCGGCGTCAGTTTTGAAGATTTTTTGAAGGTCGAAGATACCGCACCGACGGAAATCACAATCCCGATGGTCGAAGAACGCGCCATGATCACGATCAATAACGATGGATCACTCGAACAATTGCAAGATCAAATCTCAACCCTCATGAACGACTTATGACACACGAACCATTGGTTATCATCGAAGACTCGTTGCCGCCGGAGAGTATCGCGATGGTCGCGGCACTCTATTCCCGCGATCCAAAAAGCGTGACCGAGCATCTCAAAAAAGTTGCGGAGGTCGGGGCGGATAAGTTTATGGCCAACTACTACGTTGGCTATGGTCATGCGTCGATCGGTGACTGCGGATCCACAAGCATTTTCGTCGAACAAATCAGCATGCTTGCGGCCAAGGCGATTCAAGACTGGTCACTCTATAGCGGACAGGAAGCGTCTACGCGCTATATTGATTTTTCCTCACAGCCGATGATCGATCCGACAGATTCGGACGCGGGAAAAGCGATTCAGGAAAAGTGGCGTGCATTTTATGTGACGTATCTCCCACGCATTCAGGAACACGTCGCATCACTTTACCCGCGACGCGACGGTGAGGACGAAAAAGTCTACGCCAAGGCCGTGAAGGCACGCGCGTTTGATATCATGCGCGGCTTTTTGCCAGCTGGTGCCGCAACGCTTGTTGCCTGGCACACCAACCTTCGCCAAGCCGCGGACAAAACACAGCTCTTACGTCATCATCCCCTGCCGGAAATTCGCGCGATCGGTGAAAACGTTTTGACGGCTTTGCAGACACGCTATCCGAATAGCTTTAGTCATCAACGTTTTGAGAACACGGAAAATTATATTGAATCGTATTCCGCGGCGTTCACCTATCTTGATCCAGAGGCGCATCCGGAAAAACCTGTTTTAACAACAACGATTCAAAACGGCGATCTCGAAGCGTACTCCGATCTGTTGCAGAATCGTCCGATGAAAACCGGCCTCCCAACATTCTTGAATGAACTTGGTCAGTGTACGTTTGAATTCTTGCTCGACTTTGGGTCGTTTCGCGATTTGCAGCGTCATCGGAATGGCGTGTGCCGCATGCCGCTTTTGTCGACGCGATGGGGATTCCATCCATGGTATCTCGCGCAATTGCCGGAAGACGTTCGTGCCGCAGCAGAGACACTTCTTGCCGAGCAAAGCGCTGCGATCGCGGCACTCAACCTTTCGCCAGAAGTGCAACAATATTTTATCGCCATGGGATATCGCGTGCCGTGCCGCGTGACGTACGGACTCATGCCGACCGTGTACACGATCGAGCTCCGCTCTGGAAAAATGGTGCACCCAACGTTGCGCAGTCTCGTGCATGACATGGTGCGTGAGATGCAAGCCAAACTCCCGCTCGTCAAACTGCATGTGGATATGGATTTGGATGACTGGGATGTTCGACGCGGGACGCACGACATCATCAAAAAAGACGCCTAACGGTATGCCGTTCATTGTCATTGACGGAACCGACGGCTCAGGAAAAGGCACACAAACAAAATTGCTCGTTGAACGGCTTCAACGCGAAGGTCGAACCGTGGAACAGCTCAGCTTTCCGCGGTATGGCAATCCGAGTGCACATTTTGTTGAACAGTATTTGAATGGACGGTATGGGACAGGGATGGATGTTGGCCCGCACCGATCGTCACTCTTTTACGCACTGGATCGATTTGACGCGGCCGCGGGTATTCGAGCGGCGCTTGCCGCTGGAACTGTTGTGATCTCGGATCGCTATGTATCCGCCAACAAGGGACACCAGATGGGAAAAATCACCGACCCCGCAGAGCGACAAGCGTTTCTCGATTGGATTAATGATCTGGAATATCGTGTGCTTGGGATTCCAAAACCAGATCTGACGATTCTCCTCCACATGCCGTCGGAAATCGCGTATGAACTGATTGCAAAAAAAGATGACCGCGGATATTTGAACGGCAAAAAACGCGACATCCACGAAGCAGACCCAGGACATCTCAAAGCTGCGGAACAGGCCTATCTCGAGATTCCATCGATGGACGTGGTTGAAAACTGGGAAGTTGTTTCCTGCATGGATGGTGGGAATCTCATGAGCATTGAGACGATTCACGAAAAACTGTGGCAGCGCATCCTTCCACTCCTCAACGCGTAAATATAAAAACGTCCTGGCTCTCGCCGGGACGTTTTTTGAAATCCGTGATATCGTCCTAACCATCAAAACACCTATGTTTACCCCTCTTCCAGGTTCCATCGATCTCGTGAAACGCACATGGAACATTTACACGAAAAAGTGGAATGAATTCATTACCCTTTCGTCCTGGTTTATCTACTTTGGGATTGCGAACTTTGCATTGGCGATTTTCATGCACTACATGCCGGTTGGCGGAGCGTTTATCGCGATTCCGCTCCAGATCGTCATGGCTCTGCTCTCCGTCTGGGCGGTTATCCGCTTGATGCAGGCGGCCTTGAATGCCATTGATGAGAAGCCAGTTCTCTTGGCCCCGGAGGACAGCGCCAAGTCCTGGAACTTTTTTTGGCCATTATTGATCACCGGGCTCCTCCAGTTTGTCATCATCCTTGGTGGAACAATCTGCTTGATCATTCCAGGCATCTACCTGGCCGTCGCGCTCGCCTATTCGTCGCTCCACATCATCGATCGTAACATGAAGGGTATGGAGGCCATCAAAGCCTCCTATCGCCTCGTTAAAGGCCGCTGGTGGTCTGTGTGGTGGCGTGAGACCGCATCCGGTGTCTTGATCGGACTTGGGATGCTGATCGTCGTCGGATTGATTGAAGCGATCGTGTCATCTATCGCGCTTGGCCCAGCCGGACTGACATCCAGCCTCGCCGATCCGAGCAACACGAATACGATGTATCAGGCAACGATGGATCTTTTTACGTCCATCGCCGAAGCGGCAACCATGCCACTCTTTATCATCCTTCGTGCCGTGATCTATCGCAACCTGCAAAAGACGCAGTCAGAATAACGGATTCGCAAAAAGATTCGGCAGACACGCTTCGCAGAGGGGACCCAAACTCTGCTCAGCATGCCAGCCGAATCTTTTTGCTATTTCAACAAAAATAGTCTAATTTATGGACTATGCGTTACATCACTATTATTGGCCTTGAGGTCCACGTTCAGCTCAAAACCGCGTCCAAGATGTTTTGCTCCTGCAAAAACGTTGGTGACGATGCTCCGCCAAATACGGCGATCTGCCCGGTCTGTACGGGTCAACCTGGCGCGCTCCCGGCATTGAACGCCAAAGCGATCGAGCTTGGTATGACCGCCGGCCTGGCACTCAACTGCACGATTCCGGATCAGTCTGTTTTTGATCGCAAAAACTATTTTTATCCGGACTTGTCCAAAGGATATCAGATTTCCCAGTTTCATCTCCCAATTGCCATTAATGGCCGCATTGATTTTGATGTCCCCAATGGCATGCCGCAACGCGAACACGTTGTGATTGGCATTACGCGCGCGCATCTTGAGGAAGACGCGGCAAAGAATTTCCACGCCGCAAGCACGGGTGATGATGGACACGCCACCTACGTTGACTACAATCGATCCAGCACGCCGTTGCTTGAAATCGTCAGTGAACCAGATATTCGATCGGCACAGGAAGCTAAAGCGTATCTCCAAGAGCTACGGAGTATTTTGCGCGCCGTCGGGGCATCAGATGCTGAGATGGAAAATGGCCAGATGCGCTGTGATGCCAATGTCTCGCTGCTGCCAATCGGAGATGACAATTTGCCATTGATCCAAGGACTCAATCCAAAAGTGGAAATCAAAAACCTCAACTCCTTTCGCGCGGTTGAACGTGCCATCACGTACGAGATTCAACGTCAGGGCGAGATGTATGAAGCCAACGAAGTCCCGATGGGCGCAACGCGCGGATGGGATGAAGATCGCGGTGTGACGTTTGAACAGCGCACCAAAGAAACATCTGCGGACTATCGCTATTTCCCGGAACCAGATCTTCCGCCACAGGATTTGCGTGCCATGCGTGAACATCTCTCAACGCGACTCCCAGAGCTGCCAGCAGAAAAGCGCGCGCGCTTGATGGAGGAATTTCTCTTCTCCCCTTCTGATGCGGCGTTCCTTGTGGCCAACGAAGGTTGGTCAGATTATGCGGATCACGTCATGGGCGAACTCAGCGAATGGATCGGCGGCGAATCAACGGAAGAGAAAAAGAAAAAATATGCGAAGCTCGCCGGAGGCTGGCTAACCACAAAACTCGCTGGTTTGTTGACGGAAAAAAATCTCACCATCACCACGCAAAAAATTGATCCGGAAAACTTTGCCGAGTTTTTGCATCTCTTGGAGGCCGGCGAAATCAACAGCTCCAACGCACAAAAGTTGCTCGCGCTGATGCTCGAAAAAGGAACAGATCCGTCACACATCATGGAGGAACACAATCTTGGGCAGAACATGCCAGATGCAGAACTTCTTGAAATCGCACAACGACTTGTCTCGCAAAATCCAGATCAGGTCGCGCAGGTGAAGGCTGGGAAAGCTGGCGTTCTCAAATGGTTTGTCGGTGGTATCATGAAAGCCACAGAGGGCCGCGCCAATCCTGCCAAGGCCGAAGACATGGTGAAGACGGAAATCGACAAGCTATAAGTGAACTGGTTTGAGGTGACGATAGATCGCGAACGACGCCACAAGAACGCTTTGGAGCCCCCACAAAACAAGCATCTCCGGAGAAATTGCGGTGGAGAATGTCACGACCGCCATCATCCCAAACTGTAGAACAATCCCAAAGACGCCGCGCACCAAAAGTTGCGTGGCGTTTTGTTTTCGAACGGAAATGAGCCACACGACTTCGAGCGCCAGCGGAAGAACGACCAGCATCACGAGTGCAATCAAAAATCCGATCACAAACCCAAATTCCCCATTCTCAATCAGGGAAAATCGGCTGAGCAGAGCAACGAGCGCACCCGTAACAACAAGGGAAAGTGGAATGGAAAGGATCCATAACACGTACCGCCACTTTTGCGACCTGGTGCTTTTTTCAAACGTTGGAAGTTTCATGGAAATTATTCGTTTTCTTTGAGCCACTCCTCCGTCATTGCGACAGCTTCGTTTTCATCTTTTGCCCAGCGAATGCGGATGTCGCGTTTAAACCATGTGATTTGTCGTTTTGCGTACTGTCGAACCGCTTGTTTTGTTTTCATGATCGCCTCTTCGAGCGACAGCGACCCTTTCACATACTGCAACATATCGCGATATCCGATCGAGCTCATGGCTGGTGAATTTTCCAGAACACCTGCTTTGAGAAGATCACGAATCTCATCTGCCCAGCCGCGCAGGACCATTTCCCCAACGGTATCTTCGACGCGCGCGTAAATATCTTCGCGATCACGACTAATCCCAACTTGAAAGACATCAAACTCTGGTCGAGCAACGGCCTTTTGTTCCGTAAACGGCTTGCCTGTAAATGTCGTCACCTCAAGTGCGCGAATGACGCGACGCGGATTTTTGAGATCAATCAATTGCGCCGCCTCTGGATCGAGTGTCAGCAGCACTTGCACGAGTTCGCGGAGTGGCTTTTTTTCAAATGCCGCTCGCAGTGTTGGATTTGGGGGAACTTTTGGAAAATCAAAATTATCGACTAGCGCGCTAATATACAGACCCGTGCCCCCAACCACGATCGGCAGATGGTGACGCTTTGAGATTCCCTTGATTGCATCTGTCGCTTTTTCGCGCCACTCAACGACCGTAAATAATGCATTTGGATCCAAAAAATCCATCAGATAGTGCGGGATACCATCAACTAAAAAAGCGCGGTGGCCATCAAAGACCCCGCGCGCTCCGTCCGGTTTACCGGTTCCAATATCAAATTTTTTGTAGATCTGACGGGAATCAGCGTTAATAATTTCCCCGTTGAGCATTTTTGCGAGACGGATCCCCAGCGCGGTCTTGCCCGATGATGTCGGACCGACCACGCACACGATACGAGGCAGTTTCGTCCCCTTGTGCGGCATAATTCAGGATACCATATCCCCCATTAATTGCCATTCTTGAACGATCTTGATGGCAACTGGGACAATCTTTCCGATCAGAGATGCATCTGTTGTTTTGAAGCGAACAAGCTTCATTTCACGCGAAAGACCGGACGCAAACCCTGCTTCCACACGCTCAACGAGCACGGAAACGGTCTTGCCGATATAGGTCTTGTTTCTTCGCAACGTGGTTTGTTCCATCTGTTTTTGGAGAACGTCCCAACGACGACGTTTCTCCTCCTTTGTGACGTCATCTGGAAAAAGCTTGACACCGAGCGTCCCAGATCGCGGGCTGTACTGCGCCGTGTAGCTAATATCAAAGTCACACGCCTCGTAGAGCGAAACCGTTTCCTCAAATTGTTCTGCGGTTTCGCCAGGAAAGCCAACGATGATATCTGTTCCCAAGGCGATCTCCGGACGCTTTGCTTTCACTTTTTCGATCACCTCTAAAAACTTTTCGCGCGTGTACTTGCGATTCATGCGGCGCAACACTTCGCTGCTCCCAGCTTGAACTGGCAAGTGGAGATAGTTCACTTGCTTTGGCAACGTCAACGCATCAATCACCTCGTCGGTCATGGAGTTAGGATGTGGCGCGGTCCAATGAATACGCTCCAAGCCGTTGATCTGATTCAACTCCCACAGCAATGCGGCGAATCCATCTTTGTACGGATTGCTCGGCGAAAAAGATTCGGGATCTTTTGCTTTGAACGAATTGACGGTTTGGCCGAGCAACGTGATTTCGATGACGCCATGTGCGGCGAGTTCTCGCACTTCATCAATCACATCTTTGACGAGACGATTTTGCTCAAGTCCACGCGCATACGGCACGACACAATAGGTGCAAAATTTATTGCAACCGGTCTGGATCGTCACAAACGCTTGGACCGATGGCACACGCAACGGCGCAATCTTGAGATAGTCGGCTTCAAAATCATCAGAGTTCACCAAATCCGGACGAAGCTCGGAAATCCATTTTGGCAACTTCGTCATCTCGTGCGTTGGGAAAAAGAGATCCGCCGCCGGAACCTTTTTTCGCATCGCGCCATCTTTGTCACGACCAGCCATACAGCCCGTGATACCGACAATCAATTTAGGATTTTTTTCTTTCATCCGCATCACGTCTTCCATCTTGCCATAGATGCGCTCTTCGGCACTTTGACGGACTGAGCAGGTATTGAACAGCAACAGATCAGCCTGGTGTTCATCATCGGTCGACGTAAAGCCCAAACCCGCCAAAATACGGGCGATTCGCTCGGAATCGTTTTTGTTCATTTGGCAACCAAAGGTCGTGAGACAGTACTTTGGTTGGGTTGCCGTGACCTGATTCATGGCCGGCAGATTAGCATGGGTCTCAAAATTTGTCATGGTGTTTTTGGGTAAAAAAAGACCGGGGCTCAGAGGCTCTGGTCGGAGGACACGCGTGAAGCGGGTCGTTTGCCGGCGCTGATACAGCTCCCGACGAATGCCACGAGAAACATGGCAAGAAACGCAATCGTCCCAAGGTTGTCGATCACTCTTTGCATATGAATCCCTTTCATCCGGTGAATGTCGAGGCTTCTCTTTTATCAATACATTGTCCGTTTGTCAATCCAACTGATATCATCTGTGAGATATGTCTCTTACGTCGGAGCAACAAGAAAAAATCAAAGAAATTCTCACACGATACGCACATGACGTGCAGGAAATCGTGACGCAATACAAAGGTGACGTAATTCACGCCATCGAAGAGTCAGATAAGAAAAAAGCCGATGAACTCCATCGGCTGATCTCACAAACAAACTGAGGAACAGGGCGGGGAAACCCCACCCCTACTCGACCTCGATCGCCATGAGGCGATTGTATTTTTCGACACGCTCGGAGCGCGAGAGTGAACCGGTTTTGATATATTCGGAACCAGAAGCCACCGCAAGATCCGCGATCGTTGTATCATCTGTTTCGCCGGAACGGTGCGAGATGATGGTTGCGAACTTTGCGTCTTGTGCCATTTTGATCGCATCGACCGTCTCGGATAACGTGCCGATTTGATTCAACTTAATCAAAATTGCCGTTGCGGCTTTTTCCTTAATCCCCCGCTTTAAGCGCGTCACATTGGTCACAAAAAAGTCATCACCAACGATGAGCGCCTTCTTCTTTAGCGCAGGAACAGCCTTTTTCCACGCTTCCCAATCATCTTCCGCAAACGGATCTTCGATGGAAATGAGCGGGTATTTTTTGAGCCAATTTTCGTAGCGTTTCAATAACTGTGCGGCGGTGAATGTCTTTCCTCCTTCGGCTTTAAACACGTACAACTTCTTTTCCGCATCATAAAATTCGCTGGATGCCACATCGGTTGCCAATGCGATATCAATCCCCGGCTTGTATCCCGCTTTTTTGATCGCGGCCACAAGCAATTCAAATGCCGCTTCCACGTTTTTCAATTTTGGCGCAAAGCCGCCCTCATCACCGACTGTTGTCACGAACTTTTTTTGTTTTAATAGTTTAGCAAGGACATGAAAGACCTCTGACCCTGCGCGGACGCGTTCGCTGAATGTTTTTTGTCGCGGGATCAACATGCACTCCTGCACATCCAATGACCAGTCTGCGTGCGCACCACCATTGAGGACGTTCATCATCGGCAACGGTAATGCTGGCTTCCGATCAAAGTGATACGTTTGGCGCAAGGACTTCCAGAGCGGCATTTTGCGATGAATTGCCAATGCCTGCGCGCATCCGAGCGACACGGCCAAGATCGCATTGGCGCCAAATTTGGATTTATTTGGCGTACCATCCAGCCCGATCATCAACTCATCAATCTCGCGTTGCTTTGCGGCATCCATCCCCTTTAATTTTGGCGCGATATCTAAATTGACATGGCTCACGGCTTTGCGCACGCCTTTTCCCCCATAGCGCTCACCGCCATCACGCAACTCAAGAGCTTCATGTGAGCCGGTCGATGCACCAGATGGGACCTTTGCTTCTGCCGATGCGCCAGATGCTAGCGTGACACGACAGGCCACCGTTGGGTTGCCCCGAGAATCAAGAATTTCACGTGCGACAACAGATTTGATTTTGGAAGTTAAAAACATATTTCGAACAAATAATAGCACGGAGGAGAAACGTACCCATAACTCCCCCAACCCCCTCTTTAGCAAAGAGGGGGATTTCTGAGAATCAGAAGAATTCTCCGCCTAACACCATCCATATCTTTCAACAGCTCTTTGTTGGAAAAACGAATAACTCGTATCTGAAGGGCATTTAATTCCTTCGTTCGCTCTTCATCGTATCTTTTCTGTTCTGGTGCAGAATGATATTCACCATCAGCTTCAATACAGAGCCTCTTTTTTGGAGCGTAAAAATCCAAAACATATAGCCCCACACCAAATTGTCGAAAAAATTTTATTCCTTCGATTTGTTTTCTTCGAAGAAGGTTCCACAGCATATCCTCAGCGAACGTCTGTTTTCTCCGAAGCCCCTTTCTTCGGTCTTTGAATTGGAAACGATTATACAAAATCCCCATTCTTCACCGCTACATTGTTTTATCATTTTTTTCAATACTGATTCAGCGTTAAAACAAATACCCCCTCTTTGGTTAAAGAGGGGGTAGGGGGAGTTTTACTGTGACTCTTATCGCTTATCTCACCTCAAACGTGACACTGACATCGGACGTCACATCCAACGACCCGGATTGAATCTGTGGGGACGGAGCCGGTGCAGCTGCAACCGCATCATATGCCTTTGCCATCATTGGATAGACGATTGGTGATCCACCCTGATTTTCTGAGAACGTCACCACTTTCACAATCGTGAGTCCAAGTTGCTTTGCTAACGCGCTCGCCTTTGTCCGTGCGTCATCAATCGCTTTTCCACGTGCCTGTGCCTGCAAGGAGGTCGGGTCATCAATCGTAAACGTGATGCCGCCAACCTGATTCGCGCCGAGTTCGCCACCCTTTGCGAGCACTTCACCAACGGAATCGAGATTTCGCACCTTCACATCAATATTTTGCGTCACGGTGTAGCCGATGATCTTAGATGTTCCATTTGTCCAATCCATTTTTGGCTGGATATTGTAGTTGGACGTTTGAATATCTTTTGCGGCAACCTGAAGCGCTTTGACGGCGCTAATGATCGCGTTCATCTTTTGCGTATTTTGCGCCTGCGCATCTTTCACCGTGAGCGCATCCGTTTGCACGCCAAGACTCACCTGTGCGAGATCTGGCTGTGACGTCACCTTCCCTTCCCCACTCACCACAATCGTATCGCGATCATGCGCGACTTTGCCGATGTAGTTATATTGCTCTGAAGCGTTTCGTGCCAACAACCCGACATACACAATAAGGGCGAGCGCCAAGAGACCAAGCACGCCGCCAAGAAAACGATTGTCTTTCATAAAAAAAATGAAAAGGAATTAATCTTTTTTTAATCTTTTCTCCGCAGATCGCGTGAGTCTGGCCATGCGGCTCCCAAACCACACGATGATAATTGTTAAAAGAATGGCGTACAAAAACTTTGCCACAAGCGTGTTCGATGGACCGAAAACACGAAGGAACAATGACTGAATCGCATCATTCCATGCCAACGCCGCAACAAAGGAAAAGGCAGCCGTTAAGAGGTCGTAGGTCCGTCGTAGCACCGCGAGACGGATGTCTTCATCTTTCTTTTCGTGCATCTCTGCGGGCTGAAACGATGTCGCGTCCGTTGGTTTCATGTCTTTACAGGTTACGCTGACTTGCGCTGAAGAGCAACGATTCCCGGGAGCGCACCCTTTTCGGTCAAAAATTCGAGCATTGCGCCACCTCCCATCGACATGTGGTCATACCACTCACTCATCCCCGTCGCGAGGGCAACTGGCAGCGTGTCTCCTCCACCAATGACACCAAAAGCCTTTCCTTTACTCCGAACCGCGATCGCCTGCGCGATCACAAGCGAACCGTGCGAAAATGACGGGAACTCTGACACACCAAGCGGACCATTCCACACGATCGTCTCCGCCTCTCGAATATCTGCGCTCCATGCTTGCATAGTCAACGGACCAATGTCGCCAATTGCTTCGTTCTTTTTCACTTTGTCTGTCAATGCGGTTGTGGCTTTGGCGTTTTTATCAATCTTCTTTTTTGCGACAACAACATCGATTGGCAAGATAATGTTTTTATTTTTCAATAATTTTTTTGCCATTGCAACGCCCTCCTTTTCAACATACGACGTACCGATCTCCCATTTCTTTGCCTTGAAAAAAGCGTTGGCCATCGCTCCGCCGATATAGACTTTTGACGCTGTCTTGAGCAACGCTTCAATCACGCCAATTTTCGTCGAAATTTTTGCTCCACCGATGATCGCCACGAATGGCTTTTTTGGTTTGGTGATGAGTTTTTGCAAAGCCTCCACCTCGGCAACAAGTTGTGGTCCGGCGTAGCTCGGAAGCAGTTTTGCGATTCCCACAACGGATGCATGTTTGCGATGACAGGACGCAAACGCATCATTCACAAAGACCTCGGCGAGTGAGGCGTATGCCTTTGCTAACGAGGGCGTATTTTTTTCTTCACCCGCATAAAAACGAACGTTCTCTAAAAGGAAAACAGTCCCTGGAGATGCCTCAGTGATGATTCGCTGCGCTTTTTCCAATCCGGTCTTCGTATCCAATACGGCATCAATAAAATTCACATTCACATTGTACTGCCACGTGATCTGCTCTTCGAGTTTTTTGGTGCTGTATTTCATCTCGCGTCCGGTTGGTCGACCGAGATGCGTCGCAACAATCACAACCGCGCCGCGCTTTGCGAGACCAATCACCGTCTCCATACTCCGACTCACCTTGAGGGAGTCCACCGCATCCATCGCGCTCAGTGGAATATTCCAATCAACGCGTAAAAAAATGCGCGTGCCTTTGATGTTTTGTTTTGGCGAGAGAACGTGAATCGTGGCCATATCACCACTAGGATATCATCAAATCCCCACGTCGACGACCGTAATTTCCGGTGGTGAAAAAAGACGCATGCGACCGTCTGTTTCACCGAGGCCATTTGAAATGATGCACGGGACGCCATTCCTGACTTTTCTTCCCATATCTGCGGCTCGACCGAGCTTCGTTGGAATTGGCCACAAGGGACCGATCAACGGCAAGCGAATTTGACCGGCGTGCGTATGACCACAGATGACAAGATCCGCATCGCCCTCTTTGAGATCGAGTAAAATATCTGGTTCATGTGACAGCAAGAGATGTGGAATTGTCGCGGATGATCGTTTTTCGCGCTTGACGGCACCAAACCACAAATCATCAATCGCCGAGAGCTCAAGTTTTTTTCCTTCGCGTTCGATGGTGATCACCCGATTGGAAAGATCCTCATATCCAAATGAGGCCACAGCATCACGAATGCGTTGCGGATCATCCATATGATCGTGATTGCCGATGACGAAATATTTTCCCAGCGGCGCAACAATCTGCGACACGCTTTTCATGTCCATAATGGGATCATGTTTATCCGTCACAAAATCACCACCAAGAAGCATAAGATCAGGCTTGATCGCAATCACCTCTTGAATCACACGCTCATACCATTCCGCCTTTTTAAATGAGCCCGTGTGCATGTCGGAGATCAACACAACACGCAACCAAACGGACGGCTCACGAACCAATGGTTCACGATACCGTTTTACGACAATGCGTTTTGGTTCAATGAACACGCCGTATCCCAACAATGCTTCGCCAATCAGCGCGAGGGCAGACAGGATTAGCCAGGCACCGCCATGTGACACGCCAAACCACGTCGCCCACGCCCCAAACAGGGCAAGCCCGATCAAAAAGAGATCAAAGCCGCGTGAGCGATCGTGTGATTTGCGAAGATCAATCATTTTTTATTTTGCCACCTTGCCAACCATGATCGCGAGATCTGCCAAGCGGTGCGAATAGCCCCACTCGTTGTCGTACCATGCCAACACTTTGACCATGTCGCCATCAACAACTTGGGTAAATGGCAGATCAACAATGGACGATGCTGGGTTGCCGATAAAATCACTCGAGACGAGCTCTTCTTCCGTCACATCCATGATCCCTTTAAAGCGCGCGCTCTTTGATGCCTTTTTAAGTGCGGCATTAATCTCCTCTTTCGTTGTTTTTCGTTTAAGCAAAAAAGTAAAATCCGCAAGAGAGACGCATGGCGTTGGAACGCGAATGGAAATGCCATCAAACAGTCCTTTGAGCTCTGGAATGACTTCGGTCGTAGCGATGGCCGCGCCCGTTGTTGTTGGGATCATGTTTTGTCCTGCGGCGCGTGCGCGACGAAGATCCTTATGCGGTCCGTCCTGCAAGACTTGATCCGCGGTGTAGGAGTGCACCGTGCTCATCATGGCTTTTTTTACCCCAAACACTTCGTGCATCACGGCGGCGACAGGGGCGATACAGTTTGTAGTGCAGGAGGCGTTGTTAATGACCTTGGCTGTTTTACCCGCTCCTTTTTCATTGACGCCAATCACGTGCGTCGGGACGTTTCCACCTTTTGCTGGAGCACTAATAATGACGCGTTTTGCACCCGCCGTGACATGCTGCATGGCGCCATCTTCCGATGTAAAACGACCGGTGCACTCTAATACCACATCAACTTGCATCTCTTTCCATGGCAATTTGGTTGGATCTTTTTCGGCAACAACGGGAATCTTTTTTCCATCAACAATAATATTCTTTGCGTCGTAGGAAACAGTTTTGTTCCACGCGTGATAGGTGGAATCATGCTTTAACAGGTGTGCGAGTGTCTTTGCATCCGTTAAATCATTGATCGCAACAACCTCAAATCCTGGCTTATCAAAACCGGCTTTAAACGTATTTCGACCGATGCGGCCGAATCCATTAATCGCAATGCGTGGCATAGTGAGGAGACAAGAGTAGCTCGTAGCTGGTAGCTCGTAGCTTGGAAGCGAATAAATGAAAAGACAACAAAAGGATAACGCATCCGCATGAAATACAAAACTCCTCCGGCAATGGGCCGGAGGAGTTGTTGATTACAAGCTGACTTTGAGTGTTTCGACTTTTTGCGTTTTTGTTCCGTCCGCATTCTTGTAGATCACATCGTACTCGATGGTGGAATTGTCCAACCACCGAACGGACATACTGGATTCCTGCGGCAACCCGAGACCCGATGACTGCGTCTTTGGGTTGAATGGAACGACGAGCGAAACGCTTGGCGTGCCAACGGCCTCAATGGCCACACCTTTCTTTCCAACAGTCACGACATCGTATCCCGCATATCGCGTGCCATCTGGGGAAAATGAGCCTCGGACCAATGCGCCGCTCGGACTTGTTGGTGCGGCAACGGATTTTTGCATAGCGACCGGCAATCGACCGGTTGATGTTGCATTTGATGCTGACGTTGATGTTGCGGTTGCTGGCGTTGACGTTGGCACAACGGACGCGGTCTCCAGATTTGTTACGCGCTGATCAATATCTTCGACACGATTTTGGAGATTGACAAGATTGCGCTGAACGTTGAGCTGAGACTCGCGTGCGGTGTTGGATGTGGCGGATAATCCATCGATCTGAACTGTTTGGATGTATGCGATTAATGCCCCCGCGAGTAAACAACTCACTAAGAGAATTGTTAATACGGAAATAACCGTTTCATGCGACATCACGATGCGACGCAAATTTGTGAGCGCATTTTGCGGTGCTGGCTCAGGCGACGGCTCGACGTCTGGTTCTGGTTCTTCGAGTGGCGTCGACATTCGCATGCGCTTGATCTCCGGTTCTTTTTCTTGAATCGGTTCATCAATTTGTGGAGCATCGGCAAAAACGATGTTCGTTGGTTTTGGAACGGATTTTGAAGCACTTGTTTTGCGCGTTGTGCTACGCGAGGTGCGAGGAGGCATAAGAGCTTTTTCTAGTATATCATATCTTCAAATGTCCATGTCATCTCTTTCTTCGCTCGCTTCACTCTCACCGCGTGAGACCGCATCACTTTCAATACATGAAACGATTCAACGATTCTCGACATCCCTCAATGGATTAACAAATGATGAAGCGGAACAGCGTCGATCGCTTGGAGAAAATATCCTTCCGAAAAAAAAGGAACCGAATTTTTTCTTTCGCGTGCTTCGTCAATTTTGCAGTCCACTTATTGCGATCTTAATGATTTCCGCTGCACTGATGCCGTTCGTCGGAAGGCCGGAAGATGCATACGTCATTCTTGCCATCCTTATTTTAAATGCCGTTGTTGGCGCGCTTCAAGAAGGACGCGCGTCTCGAGCCCTTCAACTTCTCGAATCACACAGTACGCCGATTGTTGATGTCTTACGCGGAGGCGTCGAGCAACGCATCTCGATTTTCGATCTTCGATTGGGAGATCTTCTTCCGCTCCGCGAAGGGGTGATTGTTCCGGCCGATGGCCGCATCATTCAACACGTTGGACTGCGCATCGATGAATCAACCCTGACCGGAGAATCTTCTCCGGTTGGAAAAACATCCGATCCTCTACCAACAAACAATCATGCAGCGCTCGCCGATCTCCGCAATGCGGCGTTTCGCGGCACGCATGTCGTTGCCGGCCATGGACTCATGCTTGTAACGGCTATCGGTTCGGAAACGGAAATCGGGCGCATCGCGCTTTCGATCGTTCAACGCGGAACAGAACCGCCGCTTGCAAAAAAAATCGCGCACATTAGTCGCATCATTGCCATCATTGTCGGAGTTTTTTCCGTCTGCTTATTTGGTATTGGATTGCTTGTTGGACGACCGATCGTCTTACTTTTCGCCACGGTCGTCACTCTCGCTGTTTCGATCATCCCGGAAGGTCTGCCTGTTGTCCTGACGATCGTCTTGGCACGTGGCGTTCGTCGAATGGCGCGTCATCATGCGGTCGTTAAACAACTCAATGCGGTTGAAGGTCTTGGGAATGTCGATGTCATTTGTACGGATAAGACCGGAACATTGACGGTCAATGAACAAAATATTCTCCATGTCCTTACGCCAAAGACGCGATATACGGTCGAAGGACACGGATATGAACCGCACGGCCATATTTTGTCGCACGGAGAACGTGTTCGTTTTGGTGATCATTCGGATCTTGATCGCATCATTATTGCCGCGGCGGCGCTTGGTGAACATGCTATTCGCAAAGAGCACAACGAATTTGTTCCGATCGGCGATCCGGTGAATTCTGCCTTTTTGGCACTTTCGCAACGAGGCAGCTTTCATTCGTCACCCTGGCGGATTATTGATGAACGACCGTTCTCTTTTGAGGAACGCTGTCGGTATATTCAACTCGAATCTAAAACTGGTCAGATCACCTCCTACATGGCTGGTTCGCCGGAAACAGTTTTCGCAAAATGTATTGATGACGGTTTTGAACAAGAGTTCGCCTTTGAAGAGTACGCGCGTCATGGACTCCGCGTTGTGGCACTTGCCTATCGTGATGGCGACATCCCTTTTTCCAACACCACAACACCTTGGCACTGCGCTGGGTACGTCGCAATGGGTGACACACTCCGTCCGGATGCGGCGACGAGCGTTGCGTGGTGTCACCAAAATGGGATCCGTGTCGTCATGGTCACCGGCGATCATCCTGAGACGGCACTTGCGATCGCAAAAGATGTCGGACTCGCCGCAACATCCGACAATCTTCTTCGCGGAGATGAACTCGACGCGATGGACGATGCCGCACTCACGGCGCGCCTCACGAACATCACCGTGTTCGCGAGAATCACCCCTGCGCACAAGCTACGAATCGTGAATGCGTATCGCGCGAACGAACTCATCACGGCGATGACGGGCGACGGTGTCAACGATGCACCAGCATTGCGCGCTGCGGATATTGGGATCGCTATGGGGAAACATGGAACAGATGTTGCCCGTGAAGCGTGTGATCTTGTCCTGCTTGATGATCGCTTTGCCACGATTGTCGCCGCGATCCAAGAAGGACGCTCCATTTCCGGCAACGTCCGAAAAGTGATCTCGTATCTTTTTTCCACAAACATTGCCGAGGCGATTGTTCTTGCGGTCACGCTCCTAAGCGGCGCGCCAATTCTCTTGCTCCCCGTGCAAATTTTGTGGCTCAATCTCATCACGGATGGATTCTTAGATATCTCGCTCGCAATGGAGCCGCCGCATAAACGTGGAAAGCCACGCGCTGGTGGTTTTCTCGATACAACGTCGTTGTTCCGCATCTTTCTCCTTGGCGGCGTCATGGCCGGCGGAACACTCTTTGTCTATTTTCTGTTCATCGATCGACCTGCGGCTCAGCTTCAAACACTGACGCTTCTCGTTCTCGCCGTGTTCCAGTGGTTTAACGCATGGAGCGCGCGTAGCGAAAGCACGTCGCTCACACGACTCTCGCTCTTATCGAATCCGTATCTCATTATTGCGACGTGCATTATTTTTGTTTTGCAACTTGCTGCGCTGTATAGCCCACTCTCTTCCTGGTTACATACGGCGCCACTTCCGATGCTCGACTGGATTCTTGCTGCGCTCATCTCGCTGACCGTTGTATTAGCGGACGAATGGTGGAAGCATCGCTTTCGACGCGCACAACATCTCGCGCAACACACCGCATAACAAAACACCCCGGACGTACCGGGGTGTTTTTATTCTATCCATCCCTTATGGGCAACCTAGTTGAGATGTTGGATTCCTCCGACGCCCGCATCAACACCAATGTTCGTGAGTAAGGAACTAAATGATCCGGTGACGCCTTTTTTCACATGGATTACCGTACTGTAATCATTTGTATTCATCTGTGATGTCATTCCTGGATAGAACTGATCAAGAATGACTGGATCCGTAATCAGATTCCCATCCATCCCACCAACAGCCCATTGGACGGGCATACTCACCGGTCGCGCACCGGAAAAATCCTGCACCTGCGTTTGATTTGTGGAAACATCCAATGCTTGCGCAAGCGGATTCGCATAACTAAAGCTCGCGAGATGCGAAGCGAAGTGCGTGGTGTCGACAGGCATCGTTTGTCCATTCCCCTCATTACTCGTCCATTCCGTCCCGTACAAATTAATGAATGCTTCGATATTTCCTTTTTGCGTGACCGTCACATTCCCGGCATTGTTGGCCGTATCAGAATCTGAACCTGGCGTCATCGGTCCGCCATTGAGCTTGTAAACAAGCGTGCCTGGGGAGGTATTTACCGTTGGCGCAACATCAATCGCAAGGAGCGGATCAACCGTGGCACGAATTGCCGTAATGATCGATTGATGATTACCCACAAAACACGTCATTGGATTTGTACAATACTGTGAAAACAGCATTTCATTCGAGAGATTCCCCGCCGCATCAACTGGATACATCGTCACCCGCACGATCCACTTGCCGGGAGCTGCGTAATACGGCAAGCGAAATGAAAGCTGCATCGTTCCATGCGTCCCGTCTCCCGGATCAACGGAGATCACATCTGACACTCGTGGGCCGCCGATTGGAGCCCAGCTTCCGAACCCCTTGGTCCAGCAGCTCGTCCCGTTATACACGTCATTCCCCTGCGAATCTTGTGCCGGTGAGCACCAGCTATCGCTGCTGCCTGATTCAATAAAATCCGCATCCAAGATCACACCCGCATTTTCCTGCAATAACGTATTCGCGACGCCATTCGGCTCAACGAAATGCATCGTGTAATTTACCGGAACGGACAACCCGCCCGGCGTCAAAATAATGGAATGCGTCGGCGTTGCATATTCCAATCCACCGACATCAACGAGGTCTCCGGCCTGAGCGGCACTCCCACCTTGCATCTGAGTCAAGGATTGATCAACGAATTCAATCGGCGCTGGCGCAGACGCGGTCTGTTGGTTCACTTGCTCGACAGCCGTCTGAGCGCGCGAGCGAACCATGACGAGACCAATTAACGCGACGACGGCGATTACTGTGAATAGCGCACCAAAAAATGTTAGCGCTCCATTTTGTTGTTGATTTTCTGACATATCAAAAAGAATGATTTTTCATCATTCTATCACATGTATCCAAATTAACATTACGACGAACGCTTTTCGCGACGCCACGTTTCGATTTTTTTATGATCGCCGGAGAGTAAAATCTCTGGCACCTTCCATCCTAAATAGTCCTCCGGTCTCGTGAACTGCGGATACTCGGTTTGATCTTTATCGGACCACGACTCTTCCGCAAGTGACGCTTCTTTCCCAAGAACACCCGGACGCAATCGTGCAACCGCATCTGTCATCACGAGTGCTGGGAGCTCACCACCTGTTAAGACAAATTGCCCGATGGACAGTTCTTCATCTGCGAGATATTCCGTCACGCGCTCATCAATCCCTTCGTAGCGACCGCATAAGAAAACTAAACGATCGTATTCACACAATCGTTTTGCGTCTTGCTGGGTAAACATTTTTCCTTTTGCGCTTGTGACGATGACACGCGTCTTTTTTGCCGTTGCCGTTGGTGTGCCTTTTTTTGTTCGGACCTTTAATGCGACGAGCGCGTCATGAAACGGCTGAATCTGCATCACCATCCCGGCACCTCCACCAAACGGCTTATCATCCACGTTGTTATGTTTATCTTTTGACCAGTCGCGCAGTTGATGAACGTTCAAATCCAACGCACCGGATTTTTGTCCGCGACCCAAAATAGACGCCTCGAGATACGGTGAACACGCCTCGGGAAAGAGGGTGAGAATATCGACGCGCAGAGCCTTTTGCTTTTTCATACAATATTGATAACACAGAACGCGGATTATCAAAATAGTCGGTCAGCACGCTTCGCAGAGGGGTACCAAACTCTGCTCAGCATGCCGACCGACTATTTTACTGTTTAACCTTTTGACTAGATTCCGAGATCAGCGAGATCGCTGTCGCTCACGAGGCCGGCATCGCCGTGGGATGCTGGTGCGGACGGGGCGGCGGACTTTTCTCCGGCGCGGCGTTCCTGATGTTCGCGGCGGGCTTCCTCCGGCTCGTAGATCACGAGGCTGACGCGAGCGTCGTCCTTTGCACCAACGATCTTGAGCAAGATGCGGAGCGCACGAGCTGTCTGGCCTTGGCGACCAATGACGTAGCCCATGTCCTCTGGGTTCACGTAGAGGGTGATTTTGACTCCGCGGTCGTCGATGACGCGCTCGGTTCGGACATCCTCTGGATGATTGACGATTGATTTAACGACGTACTCAACAAACGCTTGATCTTTCAATTCGGCCATATCGGCTGACGTTTCCCCCACCTTTGGTTGTTCCGGGGGGAATGGTTAAGAGTAGGTGGGGAAAGTATAGCCCATCCCCCCTTTTTGGAGCAAGGCTAAAAAAAGAACCGCGTTATGCGGCCTTCTTTTTTTCGATCTTGGCTTTACGTTTTGCCGTAATGCTGACCTTTTTGCTTTTTTCTCCTTCAATGACTTTTTGGTCGATGAGGAGGTTGCGCACCGTGTCAGATGTCTGGGCTCCCTTGGAGATCCAGTATTTGATGCGGTCGGTGTTCAAGTTCACGAACGCCGGGTTGGCGAGCGGGTTGAAAACGCCGAGGAGTTCGAGGCAGTCGCCCCACGGATCCTTGGTCTTTTCGGAAACAATGAGCCGATAGGACGGCTGTTTGGTCTTGCCGACGCGGCTGAGACGAATGGTTAACATGGTGATTGGTAAATGTTGGGGTGAGCAAAACCCCTTATAAACGGTGCGGCAAGGATAGGCAAAAATGCGGAATCCGTCAAGTGGTCGGATTTGACAAGCTCCTCTTTTCCCCATATTATCCTGCGCACGTGGCCTGCCGCGTGGCAGACAAAATCTGCTTTACGTGGCCTCTTCGTCTAATGGTTAGGACAGCGGCTTTTCAAGCCGTTAACAGGGGTTCAATTCCCCTAGAGGCTACCATCGAAAACACTCCGAGTCATCGGGGTGTTTTTGTTATCCAATAAGAAAAGCCGCATTCTGAGAAAAAATGCGGCTTGGTGGCGGTGTCGTGTCATTGTGCGACTTCCCCATTGAGTGGGCGAAGTGCATCGCCGCACAGACTGAGAATGAACCGACGAAAACCCGGCGTAGGCGGAAGCGTAATCCCTTCCGCCCACAATCGAAGGTACCCCGGTGCCAAACCAATCCGCGCACTGATCCGCGCAATCACATTTGGCTCGCACACGATTGCGCGTTGAAGGTATTCCGTAAAAAGATCCGAATCCGACGTCCCGTGATCACACAATTTTATCAGTTGTTCGCGTTCGGTCATCTGCCCTCCCCTTCCTTGTTCACCGCGGTACACGGTCAACATTCCATTTCTTACACAGTCTGTCAACAGAAGGTGGCTCATCCGTCTTGTTCGGCTTGCCCGGATTCCTTATGATGCACGTATGATCCGCGTTTTTCTGAGACAACTTGGCTGGGCAGGAGCTTTTGGTCTCTTCTTTGGCGGCTTTGGTCTTGTCATGTTCTTTGCCGCATCCTTCTTTTGGCTGATGAATGGCGAATATTTTCCGGGATTTTTAACACTGGTCGTTGGTATTCTTTGTTGCACGTTGGTGTGGGTCGCGATTCTTGCGCCAGCGATCTTGTTTGCGCGACTCGCGATCTATGGCAAACCAGCTGTCGCAAAAATCCTTCGCGTGACGGAATCTGGGATAACGCTTCGATCATCCGGCAGTCCGCAAAGTCGCGTCACTCTTCACCTCGAAGTTCAGCCACAAAATGGCAGACCCGCTTATCCAGCAACCATGAAGCTCTTTGTTTCGATGTTTGACGCGCCATCGGTTCAACCGGGCAATCTGATCGACGTGCTGGTTGATCAACGCAATCCAAAACGCGTGGGCATTTTACGATCATGAACTTGGAACGCACACCGGAATTTGATGAAGCTTTGCAAAAAATGGAATATGGCAAAGCGTTTGTTTTTATTACCGGACGCGCTGGGACAGGGAAAAGTACGTTGCTCCGACATTTTATTGAGACGACGACGATTAAAGCTCCGGTGCTTGCACCCACCGGCGTCGCGGCATTGAACGTGCAAGGCGAAACGATCCATCGATTTTTTAAAGTGCCGCCATCTGTGGATTTGTTGACCGCGCGCATGGAAGCGATGAGCCGCAAACGTCCGGACATCTACCGACAAATTCAGGCGCTCGTGATTGATGAAATCTCCATGGTGCGTGCAGATTTATTTGATGCGATGGATGTGTTTTTACAAATTATTCGCAAAAGCAAACGACCGTTTGGCGGCGTGCGCATTATTGGGATTGGTGATTTGTATCAGCTTCCTCCGGTGGTGACGACATCGGATCATGGCGAGTTTTCACAAAAATATCCGACGCCGTATTTCTTTTCATCGAACGTCTATCAAAAGCTCCAACGCAGCGGACAGATTGATTTTGCAGAACTCACGACGATCTATCGGCAGAAGGATCAAAAATTTATCAAACTCCTCAATGCGATTCGTGATCGCGATATCACCACACAACAACTAGCGACGGTGAACAAGCGCGTCATCACGACTCCCCCGCCGGAAGATTCCATCGTCCTTACGCCGACGAATGAAGTTGCGAATGCCATCAATCAGGGCAAACTCGAAACGATTACCTCGCAGATCCACATTTTTGAAGGACGCACCGAAGGGACGTTTAAAGAACGCGACATGGCGACAGATCCGTCGCTTGTTCTCAAAGTTGGCGCTCGTGTGATGTGCGTGGCGAATGATCCAAAAAGCAAGTACGTGAATGGAAGCTTGGGTTGGATCGTTGGGATCAATGAAGGCGAAGGAGATACGAATGTCACGGTTCAGCTTGATGATTTGAACGAGCCGATTTTTATCGAGCCGTACACCTGGAACATCCATCGATCGAAGTTCAACAAAAAAACGAACGAGCTTGAACAGGAACCGGTCGGGAGTTTTACGCAGATTCCATTGCGACTTGCCTGGGCTGTCACGATACACAAAAGCCAAGGAAAAACATTCGACAAGGTCACGCTTGATTTGGGCCGCGGTGCTTTTGCCGCGGGTCAAATCTATGTCGCGCTCAGCCGATGTCGCACACTGGAAGGATTAAGCCTCATCAAGCCGATCACGGCGTGGCAGCTTAAACCGAACGCGCACTTGGCAGAGTTTTTTCATCACCTCCTCAATCCACCAGCTGAAGGTGATGCGCAGTACGTGGATGAAGACAGCCAATTGACGATTCATTCGTTATAAAAAAAGCCCGGCGACGAGCAGAGAAACCTGCTGTTGCGCGGGCGAGGATCTACAAGCACCGAGATTGGCGCCAGTAGACCATTTTGATGTCCTCGATGACCTCGTCGAGGAGACCGAGGAGCCAGATGAGACCGGAGAAGAACTCGATCATCATCTGTACCTGTCCAAGAAACACGCTATAAGCGTCGTTTGCCTTTGGCGGGGATGTCATCCGTCACTTCCTTTCCCACCTATTCCCATACGCTTCGGTGAGGAGACCGAATGCTTTGATCTGACTAATGTCCGGTGACGGCGCGCGAGATCGCCGACCCAACCGATGTGTCAGCACGGCGGCAAGAGCATTGAGCCCTGCGGTCGTGTCGACATGCCAGTGACTGCATCCATCCTTGCGGACACTCGCGCCATTGGATTCACCATAGACGCGCGTCACGTCACCAAAGAGGATGTTCACGGCATTGGCAAGCTCGGGATCCAGCTTTGCGCTGGCGCGCACTTTCCAAAATACGTTTTCACGAACGAAAGTGACCAAGCGGCCGTTGTCGAACATCTGCAGTCCGATGATCGGAATCAAGACGTTCACGAGCCGAGGCTTGATGATTGCTACCGACACGATACGGACGCCAGCGCGCTCGAGTTCACCTCGGGCGATCCGCGTCGCTTTGCGTATTTCCATCCCATTCAAGTTTCTCATCCTGTCCTCCGCATGAACTGTGATGCGCCTGTTTCCTATCCCCTTTTCCCCATGTTGTCAACGGTGCGGATAAAAAAATGCACCCGAGATGTGGGTGCACGATGAACGGTTGCGGACTAGCCGCAGATGGCGGAGCTCACCATCTCTTGCGTAGCCAGCCACTCGAGTGACGGCAGCGAGAGCGGGATGGCGATTTCGCCGAAATGTGCCTTGAGATTTTGAACGAGAGCGTTGAGGTCTTCCTGCGTCTCGACTTCCCAGGTCGAAAATCCATCGATCGTCACGCTTAGCTTGACGACCCAGGACGTTCGCTCGCGGCAAAACGTTGCGATGGTCCCATCACGAAACTCGATGCACCCAAGGTACATACTTGGTACGTCGGTCCGGACGGCGACCTCTTTCGCAATTTTGAGTCTGGGGATGTTTGCACGTTCCAATTCGTCGAGCGTAAACATGCTCGCACAATCGACGTCCAATTCGCTCAGGTCTTTCACACAACCCTCCCAAAGAGCAACCACACGACGGTACGTCGCGTGGGGTATCTGTTTTACCGGCTTCTCCCCCTTTTGTCAACGGGGCGGTCGTTGCTTTGCCCGTCGGGCGATCCAGCGATAGATTGGTCGCGATGATTGTTTGTCGTAGATTTTTGGACAGCCTTTACACGCCACTTTCCCTTTGAGATAGGACTCGCAACACACGGCCTTCACCGTGCGCAAACGAAGCACTACAAGGATATTGACCCACCATCGCTCCAGACGCGGCCGATCGACGAATTGCGGTGGGAGTTGGTTCCAGGTGGGAGACATGAACGCATTCTGACGCATGAACCGAATTCACGCAAAAAAGAAAAACTCCGGTTTGTGGCCGGAGCAAAAGGGAGAACTACAGCTCACGTCGGAACACGTTCGTCTCGCGCTGGATGTACCCGAGCGAACGATAGAGCTGATTCGCTCGGGCTCGCGTGGGGTGACTCGTCAACTCGATGCGCGAGCATCCCATTGCTTGGGCGCGCTCGTGCACTTCATCCATGAGCAAACGTCCCACATGTTGACCACGCGCGGAGTCGTGACGGATCACCTCTTCGACGCGCCCTTCGGTTGAGAGCATCTTGGTGATCACCACCAAGATCGCCATGCCAATGACGCGATCCGCATCATCACGTGCAAGGAGCACCGTATTTGCACGAGCGACCGTCATAATGCGACGTAGACAGATCGTTGGTGCCTCGGAATTGAGCAGCTTGAGCATCTCATTGATGCGCGTGACATCATCTTCGGAAATCGGAAGATCTGGATTCAATCTCTCAATGTACATGGCAACCTCCACCGTCCGCAGGTTGTACCAATCATCTTTTGAAACGTCAAAGGCCGCCCGTGGGCGGCCTTTTTGTTTCACGCTGCTCTGACTATTTCGTTGATGTGGCTGTTGGTGCCGGTGACGTCGAAGTTACTGATCCCGGAGCCTGCCCAAACATTCCCGCTGGTCGGATCTGCACCGCAGTCGCTGTCACACTTCCATCCGAGTTTGTCGCTCCCATCACCGTCACGTTAGATTGCGGCAAGATATCTCCGACTGCACCGTCCACCATTTTTTGAACCGTGGTGGATGGCGTCACAAATACGACCTTTGAGCTCCCATCGCGCAATTGAAGCGTTAATCCCTGGTTATCAACGGACAAGACGGTGCCCGCCGTTGCACCGCCGCCAGCCGCGCCGCGTGCGCCGCCCGCACCAGCAAAGGCACGACGCGCCGCACCACCCGCAGCACCCGCGGAGGCTGTCGCGCTCGTCGCATCCTTACTGCCCTGATATTGCATCCCACCGTAGAACGAACCACCAGCAACGAGAACCAAGATCACCGCGAACAAGATGTAGGTATTTTTCATAGAGTAAAAATAATGAATAGAGAAAACGTCGAGTTATTCGAACCGTAACGCCTCAATTGGATTTAATCGTGCCGCACGACGAGCTGGATAATATCCGAACACAATTCCGATGCCGGCCGAAACCCCAAATGCCAGACCAACCGACGATGCTGTCATTTGTGCCGGCAGACCCGCGAAGGTTTGCCCGATCCAGGAGATAAACCATCCGAGTACTACGCCGATGATTCCTCCGATGAACGTGAGCGAGATGGCTTCCATCAGGAACTGCGCACTGATATCGGCGCGTTGTGCGCCAATGGCTTTGCGAAGACCAATTTCACGCGTTCGCTCGGTGACCGTCGTGAGCATCATGTTCATAATCCCGATCCCACCGACCACGAGTGAGATGCTCGCGATCGCGGCAAGCAACGTCGTAAAGGTGTTTGTCACACTAGAGGCGGTTGCTAAGATGTCCGCCTGATTCAACACCTGAAAATCCGCTTGTGCCACGTTGGCGATGTTGTGCCGTTGGAGCAAGAGGTCTGTCACCTGCTGCTGAACAGCGGCGATCGATCCGGCGTCTTTTGCTTCGATACCGATGTCGGAGACAAACGTTGTTCCAGCAAGCAATTTTTGTGCGGTTGAAATCGGAACGTACACGGCGTCATCTGGATTGGAAAATCCCGAACCGCCTTTTGCTTTTGTAATTCCGATGACACGAAACTGAATGTTATTGATCCGGATCGTCTGACCGATGGCAGAGGCATCCTGTCCAAACAAATCATCTCGCGTTGTTGGACCCAAAACGGCAACACGGCCCATCGAAGAAATATCTGAATCCGTTAAAAAGACACCTTGATCCATTTGAAAGTTGCGCACTTCGGTATAGGCCGATGTTGTCCCAATGACCTGAGTGTTTGTATTGGCACCGGTCGCACGGATTTGATAGCGCTTTGTTAATTCCGGTTCAACGGCTTTTGCTAACGTGACCTGCGCGGTCACCGCATCTGCATCACCCTGTGTGAGCGTTTGCGCATTCCCACGACCGCTGCTGACCTGCGTCCCGACGCCGCGCGGTGCACCAGGCATGACAATCACCAGATTTGATCCGACCGACGCAATACTTGCCTGGATATTTCCCTGCGCACCACTCCCAATCGCCACCATCGCGATCACCGAACCAATCCCAATCACAATCCCCAGCATGGTGAGCGATGAACGCACTTTGTTTGCGGAAAGTGCGAAATAGGTTTCTTCGAACAAATCTTGAATTTCCATAGACTAGGTTGCGGATTGGATTCGACGCTGATGGTTCACTTCTTCTTTTTGCATCTGACCATCGCGAATGACTAAAATGCGCTTTGCATGTTCCGCAACATCTCGCTCATGCGTGATCAAAATAATGGTATGCCCCTCGTCGTTTAATCGTTGAAATGTTCCGAGAACAAATTCTCCTGTTTTTGTATCTAAGTTTCCTGTTGGTTCATCCGCCAAGATGATTGCCGGGTCGTTGACGAGCGCACGCGCGATTGCGACACGCTGCATCTGCCCACCGGACAACTGATTGGAAAGATGATTAAAGTACTGCTCATCCAGACCAGCGGATTTGAGCGCTTTGATTGCGCGATCTTTTCGCTGTTCCTTTGGAACACCGGCGTACATTAACGGCAGCATGACATTACGTAGAACTGTCGCACGACGCAACAGATTAAACGACTGAAAGACGAATCCAATCTTTTTGCTCCGCATGTCAGCCAAATCATGCTCGTTCATGGTTGAGACGTCCTTCCCATCGAGACGATACGTGCCGCTCGTTGGCGTATCGAGCGCGCCCAAAATATGCATCAACGTCGATTTTCCAGAACCAGATGGACCCATGATTGCCACAAACTCCCCTTTTTCGACCTGAAACGTCACGCCTTTGAGGGCGAGAAATTCGACATTCTCATTTGAATATAACTTTGTGACGTCCTTCAGTTCAATCATCATACATTTAACGACCGGCTGCTGCGCCCCCCGCACGAACAGCACCGCCACCAGCGGCACCGCCCGCAAATCCACCGCCGCCGCCCGCACCACCCGTTGTCAGACCAGGAATGCGAATGGAAGAGCTACTTCCAGACGACGTTGGTGTTGATTTTGTTGTTGGCGCAATCGTTTGCGTGACCACAAATTCACCGCCGGTTAATCCACTCGTGATCACGGTCACCGTGTCATTTGCAGAACCAACCTGAACCGCCTGCTGTCGTGGCGTGCCCGTAACCGGTGTCGCTGATGTGGACGTCACACTGTCCAAAATCAACACATACTTTTGCGTTCCTTGTGTTTTTACTGCGGCGTTTGGTGCCAAGATTGCGTCTGCGATCGTCTCGGTCACGATCGATGCGCTCACGCTCATCCCAGAGCGGATACGCGTATCTTGAGAATCAAATCCAATCTTCACGTCGTAATTCACCACACCTTGCGTCACCACGCCAAGCGGCGAAATCACATCGACTTCTCCGGCAATGGTTAATCCCGAAATCGCATCAAACGTGAGCGTCACCTTATCACCTACTTTTACCTTTGCGGCATCAACTTCGTTGAGCGTCACGTCGGCAAATTGTTTTTGCGCGATGAGCGTCGCTACCGATGAACCCGTTTGATCCCCTTTTGTTGCCGCAAGTTTGGCAATCACTCCATCAAACGGAGCGGTCACGGTGTAATTCGCTAATACCTGTTGCGCATCGGCCAATTTATTTTGTGCGGCAAGTAACGAAGAGACGCGCTGGTCAACATTGTTTTGTGAAATCTGAATATCAATTGGCAATGCGCCGGCTTTCACATCTGCTAATTTTTGTTGCGCTTCTTTGAGCGATTCTTGCGCAGCCTGAATATCTCGCGCATCTGGGTGCAAGACCTTATTCAATGACGTCTGAGCCTGTTCAAGTTGGATCGCGGAATTAGCTGCGCTTGTTTTTGACGAATTAATTGCCTGCATCTGCGACACCATTGTTGTCTGTTTTGATGCGATGGAGGCGCGATCGTTTTGAATGGTCGATCGTAAACTATCCAGGCTAGACTGGCTAAAGTTGGATGAGGTGATGGTGTTTGAAAGCGCGTTGGAGGTGTAGGTTAACAGCGTCACTAATTTATCCAACGTCCCCTGCATTGATGTTACAGCGGCATCGATTGCCTGCGGATCTGCATTTTGCAGAGACAGCGCATCAACGAGCGTTTTTGTTGCGGCGATCGCCTGTTTTGCTGCGCCGTAGTTACTCGTTGCCATCGTTTTTTGACTCATGTCCAAAACGGACAACAAGTTGGAAAAACTTGCGTTTGCTCCGGAGTTATCAATCGCTAAAACATTATCCGAATCCGACAACGCATACGTCAGCGTTGGCATCGTTGTTTTTAAAATTGCCGCCGTGTTGTCATACGCACTCCGAACAACAACAGGCGTTTTTCCATCCGACGAAATGGCGGCGTTCTGCTGCGCCGAAGTTACCTGAGCCTGCGCCTGATCAATGTCCGACTGCGCAGGATTTTGTAATTTATCGACATTGCGCTGAGCGGTATTCACGACATCTTGTGCCTGCAAAATCGTGATCGTTGTCGCAGGCTGTTTGAGTTTTGATAATGATAATCGCGCGGCATCCAAGCTCGTCTGTGCATCGCGTACAGATTGGGATGCATCACGAATCGTAATCATCGCATCCTTTGGATCAATCGCCGCAATCTTGTCTCCTTTTTTCACTGTCTGTCCTTCGGCGACAAAAATATCCGTAATCTGACCGGAAGCGAGCGGCTTCACGTCTACCTGGCTATCTGATGATACCTGACCCGTCCCGCTCAATGAGCCCACGAAAAATCCCTTCTCCACTTGAGAGGTCATGTACGTTGTCGGTCCGACCGCGGTTGAAACCGTGTGATACCACCAATATCCACCCGCGACAGCAAGAATGATGCCGCCGACGATGATCCGTTTTTTCGTAAAGATGTTTTTGATATTCATATCGGTTGGATTGTTAGTGCATCATGCTCGGTGACGGTAAGAGTGGAACGTGAGACGGAACTTGGTCAAAGACCCGGATCATTTTTGCTTCAACACGACCATCATCATCAGGCTCACCAATGATCACGATGCGCATCTGAGGGACAACTTGATGAAGGGTCAATGTTTGCATCTGACGACGAATGACGGTTTCGGGAGTCGTGATCACAATCTTCTCCGTTCCGTCTTTGTCTCGCATGGCGATTTCATTTCCACGCACTTCGAGCACCTCACCAAATAATCCATGCGCATCTACAAAACCGTGCCCGTCGAAATCATCCAAAAATCCCTTTGCCGGACCACCAAACATTTGATGATATTGATCACCCCAGTGAAACGAATATTCGGCTCGCTGATACCCGACAAACATCCCGATGCGTAACACAATCAACACCGCGACAAACGCGAGCAAGACGAGCACGACCAGCTTTAACGACTGGCGCGGACGCGGAGAAGTGGGAGATGTTTCCATACACGACGATATTCGCGAAGCACGAACGACAATGACCCAACCGCAATCGCTGCGATCATGGCACACGCGATTGTTTCGGTGACAGGAAAGGATTCGAGCAACGAATATCCGACATCCTGCCAATGCAACACCGCATTTGTCGTATCTGACAATGCCAGAGACGTGAAGTCGAAAAAGCCTGTCAACTGAGCCGTCTCGACCCAGGCGATCACGGCAAATGGGAGTGCGACGACCGAAGAAACCAATGCTAAGAATAGCACCGTAAACCGACGACGGATACGTAAATACTGAGCCTCTTCGCGAAGGCTCAGGATGATGCGCTGCTGCAGGTCAGCAGACGGTTCCGTCATCTCAATCATGCCGATACTACGATGGGCAATGGGAGATTGGTTCAGGTTCGAACAAGCTTCTTTTTGAGCAATGCGACGGCGCGACGATGGCGCGTTTTGACGGTATCTAAAATTTCGCCTAATTCTAGCCCAATTTCACGAAATGTGAGGCGCTGGATGTAGCGTAACGAGAGAACATTCCGATACTGTTCTGGAAGTCCGGCAATCGCCTTTTCGACACGTGCGGCCTCGATGCGGATTTCCGCGGTTTCGCTTGGCGACAATGCCGGATCTGGGATCTGGTCTAACCAAGATTCATCCTCATCTTGCATGGCGGAAAATGCGAGTGGACGTTTTTGCTTTAACACATCCAAGGCACGATTACGCACGATCTGGAGCAACCACGGTTTAAATGCGCGTGTCGCATCAAACTGTTTGATATTTTTAAACGCATTCAAAAATGCGTCTTGCGTGACGTCTTCGGCATCCTCGGCCGAGTGCACATACCGCAAGGCAACCGTATATGCCAGCTTGGTATACCGGCGCACAAGCAAATCAAAGGCGTTGGAAGCGCCCTGAGACATTGCCTCGATCACTTGCTGGTCTGTGAGTTCCATGAAATTTACGATAGCATGCTTTATCCCTTTCTTCAACGCTCTGACCTGCGTGTAACGTTTGGATATTTTTTCCCGTACTATTACACTACCAACACTTTCATTCATTTGTTACACGCCTATGCAGACAAAAAATATCTCTCTTAAAGGCGCGGCGATCACTTCGTTGATCGTTCTTGTCGCTCTTACCCTTCTTGGTTCCGCTGCGTTTGCATTTCATTTGAAGCCATCATCATTTCGACCACCGGAAGTATCCGCGGTCGCATTTAATCCTCTTCAAAAAATTCAACAGTGGCTTTCCCCACCACCAACACCCGCACCAACACCAGCTCCGACAGAAATTAAAGTCGTTTCAGAAGAATCTCAAGTGATTGACGTGGTAAAAAAATCCACGGGCGCGGTTGTGAGCATCGTCGCATCAAGTGACGTTCCAAAAATGGAACGATGCGTTCAGCAAATGCCGGGTATCGAAGGACTTCCCCCGGAGTTTCAGCAGATGATGCAGGTTCAAGGACTCTGCCAAAATGGCACACAAAAACAACGCACCAGCGCAGGGAGCGGATTCCTCGTCACTGCGGATGGGTACATCCTCACAAATAAGCATGTCGTTCAGGATGAGAAAAGTTCGTACACCGTTGTCCTTAATGACGACAAACATTCGGGACAAAAGTTCCCAGCAAAAATCCTTGCACGCGACAGCGTCAACGATATTGCGGTTTTAAAAATCGAAGGAACGGATCTCCCCTTTTTGACGTTTGGCGATTCCAGCAAACTGCAGGTCGGACAGACAGCCATCGCCATCGGGTATGCGCTTGGTGAGTTTGATAACACTGTCAGCCGTGGCGTTGTCTCGGGGTTATCTCGTTCTA
This sequence comes from Candidatus Uhrbacteria bacterium, assembly GCA_903893445.1. Classification (GTDB taxonomy): domain Bacteria; phylum Patescibacteriota; class Patescibacteriia; order 2-12-FULL-60-25; family 2-12-FULL-60-25; genus CAITMG01. Next base: position 34,866 of record CAITMG010000030.1, read on the forward strand.
TTCATGCACAAGATGGCATGACTTCCGAGCAACTTCGCGGACTCATTCAAACGGATGCCGCGATCAATCCAGGCAACTCCGGCGGGCCATTGCTCGACATCGGTGGCAACGTGATCGGAATGAATACCGCGGTTGCGGATGGGCAAAGTATCGGCTTCGCGATCCCGATCAATGCCGTGAAGGATGACTTTGAACAGGTGAAACAATCCGGGAAAATCACCGAGAAAGATCATGCCTATCTTGGCATTCGTTTTCTCCCTGTGACAACGGAGATGAAAGACACGAATAATCTTCCGGTTGATTACGGCATGCTCGTTTCACCAGACAACACGCCAAACGCCCTTGCCGTTGTCCCAGGCTCTCCAGCAGATAAAGCCGGCATTCAACAAAATGACATCATTCTGGAAATCGACGGCAAACAATTGAACGAAAAATATCTGTTGAATGATGTGATTGACGCGCATTCACCAGGCGACACCATCACGCTCAAGATCTATCACAAGGGTGACACCAAGACGATTCAGGTCAAGCTCGACAAGCGTCCGACACAAAAAAACTAATTCCATTTTGGGATCAAAAAAACGGCACATGTGAGAACCGCATGTGCCGTTAAACGTATTTACTCCAACTGACCGTCGGACGACCGTTATTTTTCCACTGATCGGAAAAGTTTACGTCGATGAGCCGACCGGGTCCGAATGGACGCATGACGTGCGTGGCAAAATCACACCGCCGCACTTCGCGCATCACCTCGGCCTCGTACGACCTGATGCCAACAGATCCCGTCATTGTCTCGAGAAGACTCCGTGCCTCGTTGGACGTGAGGAGAAGGACGATGCGCTTCTCATCGGTCGATGAGCGCACGGACTCCCACCACATTTCCATCTCTTCGTTGAAGAAGTCTCGGTCGTTGCGCATGACGGGCGCCGGCAGCTCTGGCAAGGCAATGACCGCGCCAAGCGCTGTCTTTATCGATCCGTTGATCGGATCGCGGACAAGACCGTTCGACAGGCGAACGGTTTTTACCGGCTTGAGACCGGTCATGCGTTCTTTCTTCGCCCTCTTCCACAGATACTGCTTGAAGGGCCGGATGAGCTGTGCGCCGTCATACCAGACGTCGATCACTGCCATCGTCAGCAACGATCCCGACTCAAAGAGCCAGACCGGTGACGGAAAGGGATCAAACGTCTTGAGGGTATCGACGGTCAAGAGGATCTTTGCCCGCTCGCCGGACTCGTTGGATCGCAGCAGCTTCCGATACTTGATCGGAAGGCGCGTCCGCAGCGTCAGCTGTTGCAGGTTATTGGGATCGACGCGTTCGATACCAATCAGCGTCTGGACCTGCGTCTCTGTGACATGAATCGCGGTGATCACCGCGCTATCGGAAATCACATAACAGATGCGATCACACCAGATGTAGACGGAGCCCGTATTGACCCGCTCAACTTGCCCATTGGGGGCATGAATCAGCAGGTCACGACGCGGATCCATGAGGAGCTTCCGTCCATCTGCGGACAGTACTTTCCCCATAGCCAACTCTTCGCGGATTCCACGCTCAACGATGGCGAATGCCTCTTGGTCGCGAATGATCTCGGGGATCAACGGACCTTCGACGGGGTCGTCTTGTTGCAGTTCAAGCTCCAGGCGACGTGCGCCCGCATAGTACGTGACCATGCGGGGCTCGGCCCGACCGGTGTCCGATGCAACGCTTGCGGCCACGGTTCCTCTCTTTCTTTTGTATGTTGAAAAGGTTTTCAAGCTTCGTTTGTTCGAAAGCCTGATATCCCAACCTATCCCGTTCCGAGCTATCTGTCAAGACAGATAGCCCGACACCGAACAGCTGAAATGTTTCTTTTTTAGAGACAAACTTCTGGAGCGGCGGACATTTCCATGCGAGCAAATCGCTTGATCACGATCTTTTCACCAATCTTAGCGATCGATGCATTGATCAAATCTTCGATGGTCATGGATTCTTCTTTGAAGAAGGCTTGCTTAGTGAGACAGACTTCGCTGTACCACTTTTGCAATTTTCCTTCGACGATCTTTGCCTTGATTTCTTCCGGCTTATTCTCGGCAGCGACTTCGGCCGTAAAGATCTCGCGTTGCTTGGAGAGAATATCGGCTGGAATTTCTTCCGGGGAAACGTACTCTGGATTGATCGCTGCAACCTGCATCGCGATATCGTTTGTCAGTTCCTGAAAATCAGAGTTGCGTCCGACGAAATCGGTTTCGCACTGGACTTCAACCATCGCTGCCAATTTCTTGGTGTGGTGGAGGTAGACCGCAACGATCCCTTCGGCCGTTGAACGTTCGGCTGTTTTCTTTGCCGCCTTCAATGCACCCTTCTTTTTTAACACTTCGATGGCTTTTTCAATGTCGCCCCCTGCTTCATCGAGAGCGTTCTTTGCGTCAACGATGCCCGCGCCAGTTCGGCCGCGGAGCTCCATGACGAGTTTTGCATCTGCCATATTTTTTGGGTAAAGGACAAAGGCTGTAGGCGGTAGGCAGTAGCTTTTCGAGCTACAACCTACTGCCTACTGCCTCGTTTTAATTATTATTTCGTTTCTGCTTTGACGAGCGATCCGCCGAGACGTGCGCGGGCCGTTTCCCATTCATTGCGACCTTCCTGACATGCGCCAGAAACAAGGTTCGCGATGAGTGTGATGGACTTCACACCGTCGTCGTTACATGGGATGACGTAGTCCACATCTGTCGGATCAACGTTCGTATCACACACAGCAACGATCGGGACGCTGCGACGAAGAGCTTCTTCGACGGCGGTCTTATCTTTGCGGATGTCGAAGACGAACATCGCGTCTGGGATGCGAGCAAGGTCCTGGATACCACCGACCTTCTCATCGAGTTTTTCGATTTCTTCCGTAAACTTGAGCTGTTCGAACTTGGTGTATTTGCCGAGTTCGCCCTTCTCCTGCTTGCGCTTGAGATCCTTAAACTTGCGAAGCACCTGCGAGATCGCAGAGTAGTTGGTCAATGTGCCGCCGAGCCAGCGCTTGTTGACGTATGGCATGCCACACGCTTTTGCCGCAGCTTCGACGATCTTTGCCGACTGGCTCTTGGTGCCGACGAACAAAACCACACCGCCGCGAGCGGCAATGGACTTGAGATACGGGAGGGCCTTGTCGAGCGCCTTTTGCGTTTCCTCAAGATTCAAAATATGGATGCCGTTGCGGCTTCCGAAGATGAACTTTTTCATGCGCGGGTGCCACTTGGACGTCTGGTGTCCAAAGTGAGCTCCAGCAGAAAGAAGCTCTGGGAGTGTTGGCGTTTTCGCCATAATTGGATTGTGCCTTTTAACCTCTTCACGCCCGATCCGGATCCCGACACTCCTGCCAGGAAGGCCCCGAACCTGCTTGATCCGCCACAATGGCGAATCTGCGCGAATGGGAGATGAATAACAACGAGTGGCCGGACAATATCAAAAACCGCTCCCGTTGGCAAGGGAGCGGTTCCTGTTTGATTCTTTGCTTGGTTACGCTTGTTTTGGCACTTCGATGGCAGATTCCGACTTCACCTCTGAATGGCAGCAACCGCCCATCTTTTGCTTCTTTACTTTGAACCACAAGACCTTGATGCTGAGAATGAGAAACGCCCACACGAGCAGCATGGTGAAACCTCCGACGAACATGCCGACGATGCTCCCATGCGGACGGCGTGCGCCCGTCGATCGCACTTGCATTGGAAGCTGTTGGACAACGACCTGCTGTGGCTGCGCTTGGCGCTGATAGCCCTGCGTGTAACCACCAAACTGAACGTTTCCTCCGCGAACAGATCGGCCCATCATCCCGCTATTTCCACCCATCATCCCTCGACCAACATATCCCCCATCCACCTGAACCGGCTGACTTGTCTGTACCCACGGCTGTACATCCGCCTGAACCTGCTGAGGCGCTTGCTGCACCTGTCGCATCATCTGACGCGGCTGAACAGCGGCTGTCGGGCTGGCCGCGTAAACCGCACCAGCAAAAAACAGACTCGTAAACACCATCATGACGTAAAATGATTTTTTCATAGGGTTGTCCGTATTACGACCAGACCGAGGAGATTGGTTCAGATCGCCTTTTTGACCAATTTCATCCCCTCCTCCAAAAACCACTCATATCCTCGTCCATTTTTTATGGATTGTTTGTAGAGCTGATTAATGACAACAGGTGCGCATCGTCCATCTATTTTTATTTTTCGATGTTCTTTGTACGGTTTTTCACGCATCCCAACGACGGTTCGTATACGCGGATCATTTAATACCGCCACTGCAGCCAGCTCACTTAATAACCACTCACGATGCGGAGCTTCGAATGTTTGCGAGTCAGCCTCGGGGTGCATTTCGCGCCATTTTTTAAAATGAAGAAAGTGAGTAACTTCGTGCGTAACGATGCGTCGAACATTTGCTTGATCTTCGCAACGCAGGTAAACGGAAAAACTCCACGACGGCAAAAATCTTGGACAGACCGGATTCTGTGAAATAATTGCCTCGATTCTTTTTCGTGTTGCTGGGAAATCCGTTCCAATAATCTGCACTAGTGTAGGTAATATCTTTTTCTCAATGCGATCCCAATCTTTTTGGAAATTCTTTTTTGTTCGTTGGAATTCGTTCGCGTTTGTTTTTAAAAATGCCGTTACAGATTTTTTAAGTTGTGTTTTTTGCTTCTTTCCATCACTCATTTCCTGAATCGTCCGCAACTCGGGGTACAAGTGCGTTATTTTTTCTCCCCAAGAACCCTCTAAAAATATTCCGATGATATCGGCTTCAAAAGCGGCCGTTGCGACCACAAACTGGACGCGTGGAATCGTTTTCATATCACTAGCATAACAAAAAAGCTCCGCGGTCGTCGTGTGACGAAGCGGAGCGAGACGCTAAGGAGCGATTTCGAATTTCTCGGTCGTACCCCACTGGTGGAGCTTGCCCGTGAAACCGGTGGCTGAATTGTATGAGCCGATTTGCGACTCACCGATGCAGACGAGAACCGTCCCGATGGCGGAGAAGGACGAGCCTGAACCATTGGAGAGCGGCAATCCCGTGTTGAGCTTGAAGCCGCCCGCCGAGATAACGCCGACGATGAAGTGCACCGTATTCGGTCCACCGAAGGTGCAGGCGATCGTGTTGGCGCTTGGATCAGATCCTGCACAACTTGGGTACGGATCCCACCAGTCCCCAACACCGACGGAACCCGCAAACGCGAGCGTGCCGGTTGGTCGTCCTGGAGGCGCAGGCGTCGTGTACAACACGCCGAGCTGACCCGACGGAAACCCCTTCCCGACACATGGATCCGTCACCACATCTGGCACGACATCCGGTGCGACATCGAGGCTCGCATCCGTGTCCCCCGCCGTGTCCGGTGGTGTGGCGTCGATCGACGTTTCCACCGTGCTGACATCGAGCGCTCCTTCGGAGCCCGTGTCGATGAGAGATGCCTCGGGCTGAGACGTTGCGACGTCCGCGCCCGCGTCATCACTCCCAAGACCGCTCAGATCCGATCCGAAACAGGATGTCGTCCCGCTCATCACGATGAGCACTGACCAACGTCGCAGAATTCTTTTTACCTTCACGTGACCTCCCCACCAAAAATTGTTGCGAATGTGCACAAACAAAAAACCACGAAATCGTGGTTTTGTCAATCCGTCAGATGCTTATTCGTCGCTGGAATCGTCTTCCTCTGTGCCGCGTTTTCCGGTGCGAACGGCGGTGATCACTTCATCTAATTCTCCATCCAAAATCAACGGAATATTGTGCCAAGAGTGCTTGATGCGATGATCTGTAATGCGATCTTGCGGATAATTGTATGTGCGAATTTTTTCGGAGCGATCACCATTGCCGATTTGCGCGCGGCGCTCGGCGTCCAACTCGCTCCGTTTTTTTGTTTCTTCAATCTCCCACAATCGCGCGCGCAAAATTGTCATGGCGCGATCGCGATTTTGAAGCTGTGAACGTTCGTCCTGACAGTTCACCGTTGTACCCGTTGGAAGATGCGTGATACGCACTGCCGACTTGGTCGTGTTCACGCTCTGTCCACCTTTTCCCCCGGCACAAAACGTGTCGATGCGAAGATCTTTTTGCTCGATGCGAATATCCGTTTCTTCGAGTTCCGGGAGCACGGCGACGGTCGCGGTGGAGGTATGAATGCGTCCGGCCTTTTCCGTAGCTGGTACGCGTTGGACGCGGTGCACGCCCATCTCGCCTTTGAGCAGCCCATATGCGCCATCCCCCTGAATCACAAACACAACTTCCTTGTACCCACCGTGTTCGGACATCGAATCGGAGACGAGCGCCATCTTCCAGCCTTTGCGTTCGGCGTATCGCGTGTACATGCGCAACAAATCACCGGCAAACAACGACGCTTCGTCACCGCCGGTGCCAGCACGGATTTCGACAATGACGTTATTGCGGTCATGCGGATCCGGTGGAACAAGCGCAACTTCAAATGCCTGCTGAGCTTCTTCCAGCTCCTTTTGGGCGGCAGGTAATTCTGCGGCGCCTAATTCTTTCATGTCTGCGTCATCTGACACAATGGCTGCCTTTGCGTCGTCATATGCGCGCAAAGCCGCGTCATAGCGATTGGCGAACTCGCTCAATTTTCGCGCATCATCATAGGCACGCGAAACATCCCGAAATTTCTTTTGGTCGGCGATGACGTCAGCACTGGAAACTTGCTGTTCCAGCTCATGGAGTTTTTTTCGTGCTTCGAGCACGGATCGTTTATAGTCGGACATATGGGACAAGACAGGCGGTAGGCAATAGGCAGTAGCTGGTAGCTTGCGGCGAAAAAATTGATAACAAAAATCCCGCTTTGAGACGGGATCCTTGTTTCAAACAGCTACGCTTCGTTTAAAGCGGTTGGGCTCTTTTGAGACTTTTTTGCTGCCTTTTGAGCGGCGCGCTTATCTGCCTTTTCCTGCTTGGAAACGGCGGTTGTCGCTTTCGCTGCGGTGCGGCCAACAAATTTTTCGACGCGGCGGGCCGTGTCGACAATCTTTTGTTTGCCCGTGTAGAACGGATGGCACTTTGAGCAGATTTCAATATGGATTTCCGGGATCGTTGAACCGGTCACGGCAACGTTGCCGCAAGCGCAGATGATCTTCGCGTCTGGGAAATACTTCGGATGGAGGTCGGATTTCATACGACAAATGTGCGAGGAGCATAGCAGAGACTGGAAATTTGGGCAAGGGAGTGCTATGGTAGCGCTTCGATTCGTCGAAAAACCATGAAAACCTCCGATTTTGATTACATCCTGCCGGAAAGCTCAATTGCGCAGACCCCCGCAGAACCCCGCGACTCCTCGCGGCTCCTTGTGATGAACCGCCAGACCGGCGAGCTCACGCACAAGCATTTTTCCGATTTGGGCGACGTTTTGCGTCCAGGCGACCTGCTCGTCGTCAACGAGAGCCGCGTCTTTAAGGCCCGTCTCAAGGGCATTGCGACGCACGCCGGACCGTCACGCACCAAGGGTGGCATCATGGCCGAAGTCTTTCTTCTCCGCGCTGACGGCCCGTATTGGATCGCCATGGCCAAGCCAGGCAAAAAGCTGCGCATTCGATCCGTCATTACGTTTGCCGATGGCACGTATTGCACGGTGGAGGAAAAGTTTGAAGACGGCACCGTCCGCTTAGATTTTCAGCAGTCCGCTGAAGCGATTTTGGCTTGGACAGATGCGAACGGCGAAGTTCCGCTCCCCCCATATATCAAACAGTCTGCCGAAGCGGATCGCTATCAAACGGTGTACGCAAAAGATACTGGCTCCGTTGCCGCGCCAACCGCAGGTCTTCATTTTACGCCAGAGTTGATTGAGGCATTGAAAGCAAAAGGTATCCGATTTGCCAGCGTCATTTTGCATGTCGGTCTTGGGACATTTCGCCCGATGAAAACCGAGACGCTCGAAGAGCACGAGATGCACGCCGAGTGGATCGACGTTTCCGATGACACCGTTCATGCGATCGAGGAAACAAAAAAGAATGGCGGACGCGTGATCGCTGTCGGCACCACATCCGTTCGTGCGCTTGAGAGTCACATCCGACACGGCTTTACGAATATTTTCATCACACCGGGCTACACCTTTAAGGTCGTAGACGCGATGATCACCAACTTTCATCTTCCAAAGTCTACATTGCTTGTTCTTGTCTCGGCATTTGCCGGACGCGAACACGTTTTATCCGCATATTCACAGGCGATTAGCGAAGGATACCGATTCTATTCGTTTGGTGATGCGATGTTGATTGCGTAGGAAAATTTCTCATAAGATATTTTCAATCAGATAATATTCCGGCGGTTGTCCCGGGATGATTGTGATGGCTAATGCATGCACATGAACGCGATCCGGAATGTGCGCATGACGGCTCAGATAGACTTCGATCGTGCGCGCGAGATGTCGTAACTTTTTGCCGGTGATGGATTCTTCCGGATATCCATACGTGAGTGATCGACGCGTTTTGACTTCGACAAAATGCAGCTCGCTACGACGCTCAAGAATGAGATCGATTTCACCGAGTCGGCACAACCAATTTCGCTCCACGATGCGATAGCCGCGCAATTCAAAATAGGCGAGCGCGAGCGCTTCGCCGGAATCTCCAAACATTCGTCGTTCGTGCGGCATATCCCCTTCTCTACCGCTGCCATATCTTTTTGCATTCATCAAGACCGGAATCACGCGCATAACAAAAAGGGCAGACACGAGGTCTGCCCTTACACGAACAAGAACAATTTATTTCTTTTTCTTTTTTGGCAACCACTTTTCGTACTGGTCGCGTTCGGCACGGGCTTTGCGAACTTCTGGAACGGTTTTGAATGCGAATTGATAGATCTGCCAGTTCTTCCAGATCACCCAGATGAGCAACGGGAGCCAAAAGATGCGCATGCTGAGATACGCGACGCGTTCATACGCAAATGCGTAGAGCATCAAGCCGGTGATCCCAAATGTCAGCCACACAAAGCCAAGACGCTGAACGATCTGACGATCGAGCTTGTCCATGGACTTGAGTCGCGGCAATGCATACGCCACGATCCCGCTCACAAAGGATGCGGCAATAAAGGCGATGATCACGATATTGATCACGGAGATAAACGCTGGTGGGTTTGGGTTGAACCAAAACGAAAGGGTGAGTAACGGTGGGAGTGTCATACGGTTGGGCAGATGTTGCCAAAAAAACACAAAAGACGCAATAACGCGTCTTCTTTATTCGACAGGGACCTCGGTGCGGAGATAAATAAGGCCGTAATGGTAGGGCCCCGCTTCGAATTCGTCGTAGTACTTGATAAGGGGCGATTGAAGCTCTTTTTTGGCGTCCTCCTTGCTGATTCGCGAGGCTTGGGGTGGCCCGAGCGGCGTTGCCTCGGTCTTCCACTCCACCACGACAATCCGCCCATTTGGACGCGTCAGGCGTGCCATCTCGCGTAGCAGTTGGGGTCGATTTTGGGAAAGAAACAAATTATTAATGAGGAGCGTAAGGTCGAGCGACTCTGGCTCAACGTGCGTTGCGCGATAGACGTCGATATCGGACCAGACCGGATACACGTTCCAAAACTGTTGTTCCTTGGCGCTCTTTTCGATCTGCTCGAGGACAGAGCGTTGGATGTCCACGGCATAGACCGCGCCCTTTCCGCCAACAAGCTGCGCCGCTGGAAATACAAAGTGACCCAACGAGCCACATCCGAGATCTGCCACGCGTTGGCCATCACGAATACCGACCCGTTCAAGCAACTTGAACGGGTTGATCAATTCTGTGCCACTACGGACGTACATAGATTAATGCGGAAGGACGGAACCGAGCGTTGCATTTAAAAATGCATTCCAGAGATTTGTCGCCCACATGAATCCGACAAGACAAATCACTAAGCCAATCATCTTGTACATAAGAGATGTGCCGCCGCCGCCAAGATGCTGATCTGCCCACGGGATTGGACCGGCGATATCAATAATGTTGCGCGTCTTCCACACGATCAAAAATCCAAACGCGGCAATCAGGAGACCAATAATAATGCGAGAAATCATAGGACTGCACAGAGTATATCACGTCGCGTCACCATTTTGCTTCCTGCATGTCTTTGGCGACAAACGTTTGACCAAAGTATCCTGCCGCGCGGACCTCGGACAGCATCACATCTGCGGAATCAAAATGAAAATAATGCGTGAGCCACAACTGTTTCACATTGGCATGCAATGCGAGCTCGCCGCACTGACGCGGGCCCATGTGTCCGTAGCCGCCGGTGTACTCTTGCCCAACGCGCGTACTGCAATCGGCGATCAATAAATCTGCGTCTTTTGCGAGGATACGTGCGCCTTCGCAGATCCCCGTGTCGCCCGTATATGCAACGATGCCGTATGGTGTTTCGATGCGAAAGCCCATGGCTGGATGACGACCAAAACCATGATAGACGTTAACAGCGGTCAGTTTGACGCCTGGCAAAATTTCTTCGACGTAGCCATCGTCCATCCCGACGATATCTGGTGCAAACTCGTTCCAATATCCCCCATCGTTCTCGGGTTGATGCCAGTTCCACACTTGCGGAAAATCTCGCGCTAACACCTTTGGCAAATACACGCGCAGCTTTCCCGAGCTCAGATCTTTGGAATCAAATAAATGCCGACAAAATTTGGATTGAATGAATTGTGGGAGCGCCGCGTGATCTGGATGCGAGTGACTCACCGCAACATGTGACACCGAGGCGATATCAATCCCAGCGGCAACCAGACGAAAACGAATCCCCTCACTGCAATCAAGCAACACGTGCTGACCATCAACTTCAATTAAAAAACCCGGCGGCTGCCGTAACGTTCCAACTTGCGTTGTTGAAAGGCACACACCGGTGCCAAGAGCGAGAACACACAATCCCATGCGGACAGTTTACGCGATGTGCGATGAAGAGGAAAGATCCTCATGTCGCAACATCTTTCCCGTGTCAGAAAAAAAGAATCGTTTGTTGACCACACCCCCGTGCAACACGTCCATGAGCCACACGGCATCATCTTCCCACATTTCGTTGAGCGGAATTTTATCCAGCGCATACCACTGCGGACGCATCTCCTCGGTCTCCACAGGTTCACCGGACACATCCGTGGTCACAAAAATGGTGCAGGAATTATCCCAATCTGGTTTGTTCTCAAACACAAACTCCACCACACCGCGATTCTCCAAAACACCAACATTTACGCCTGTTTCCTCGCGGGTTTCGCGACGGCAGGCGTCTTCAACGGATTCGCCGGGTTCAATTTTTCCACCTGGGCCGTTCCATTTCCCTGCGCCAAATCCACGCTTTTTCATCGCGAGTAACACCTTGCCGTTGACGATCGGATAACAGAGCGTTGTGTATTTCATAGAAAAATTATTTAATCACGGCCTGTAAAATTTCGGGAACTTCAAATGCTAATTCGACGGGTGTCAGATGTCCGCGATGACTATGCGTTTCAATCAGCGGCACGCCCAACCCCTCTGCCATCCACTCCCCTTCGCGAAATGGAACCAGCGGATCAAAGCGACCATGTAATACGCGCCACGATGCCGCGCGCGAACGCACCACGTTCAAATCAATTCTTGCCTCACCAAACCAATGTTCCAATAACGGAATTTGAAACAGCCGTGCAAAGCCTGCGACCAACACGACACGCGCCAGCGGCGGACCGTCGTACGATTGCAATGCCAATAAAATCGACGGACAGCCAAGTGAGTGACCGATCAAGACCGTGTCCGGTGAGGTGATGGACGCTTTGATGTGATCAACCCACACCTGACGATCCGGAAACGCCGGATGCGGCATCACGAGCGCTTCGGTCGTGTATCCGCGCGACTCCAGCTCACGCCGTAACCACGGAAACCACGCATTTTCCGGCGAACCCTTCCAGCCATGAACCAGAATGACGTGCATATGAAAAAATCGTAGCACGTAGACATTTTCCCTTCCATGAATTATCGTGCGCGTCATCCATGGACGCTAAGCTCCACGATGTCGCTTTGCTCTTCGGGGCAGGCAGCTGGTTAGAGCGAGCCGATGGACATCGGCTAGGTCGCGGGCTCGATTCAATGCATCAACAATCTTGGACGCTTAGCTCAGCTGGTTAGAGCGCCTCGTTTACACCGAGGAGGTCGCGGGTTCGATCCCCTCAGCGTCCACCATGAAAACAACTCCTCCTTGGGAGTTGTTTTCGTTTCCGAAGAAGACGTTCCCTGCTATCCTTTTTGGATGTCGAGATTCTTCTCTTTGTCAGCCGCTGGATTCATTTTTTCGATGTTCTTTTTTGTGATGCCAGCACATGCGGCAACAACCACGACGATTGCACTTCCGCTTGATCATGCGTTGGATCGTGTGACGAAAAAGACATTTGGATTATTTGTTGATCCGACGCATTCCCCTGTTTCACCCGAACGCTTTCGCGGATATCACACAGGAACCGATTTTGAGACAACGCCCGAAGAGGCAACGCCAACGGTCGCGGTGCATGCGATGTGTGGTGGCACGTTATTGCAGAAACGAACGGCAAGCGGGTATGGCGGAATCGCCGTCCAGTCGTGCGTCATCAACAAACAACGCGTCACGGTGCTGTATGGCCACTTAAAACTCGCGAGCATTACGCCGCGTATTGGCGCCAAACTTGTCGCTGGACAGGTTATTGGTGCGCTCGGAAAAGGATATAGCAAAGAAACTGACGGCGAGCGCAAACATTTACACTTGAGCATCCACAAAGGCGCAACGATCAACGTCGCAGGCTACGTTCAAAAAAAATCATCGTTGAAAAATTGGATTGATCCAATGACCGTATTGAAATAAAAAAGCTGCCGATTGGCAGCTGAGACGCATCAGATTCCTTCACCATCACGACCACAGAACACCCACGTTCGCGTATTGGCGAACGCGGGATTCATCCGAATCCACTCGTTGCGTCGCTGCGAGAGCTCCTCCTGCTTCTCCGGCGAAATACGCAGATCGACCGATCTCACCACTTCACCATCACGCGTGATCGAATGAATGGTTCGACCATCCCCTTCGGCAGGCAACCACTTGATGCAACGCGTACGCTTGTCCGGGATTACCATCGTATCATCTTCGATGGCGCCGCCCACCTCTTTTGGTGACGTTGGAGTCGCGGCAGGACAGGTCGTTCCCGATGCAGGCGCACATCCGATCCACAGCATTCCGATGACACAAAGGGCAAATACCTTCATAACTCCCTCCGCCAGGATATCAACGTGTTTTTATGAGATTGTCAATCACCATTCCCAAACAAAAAATCCCCGTTTGGGGATTTTTCGTGTGGTGCATCAGATGCTACAAAGCACGAACTCGTTCGGCTACCGCACCTGACGACAGTGATACCGATCTTTGATGAACTGTGCCAGATAGGATCCCTTCGAAGCTGCCGACATCATTGCGGCATAGACGCTGCTCGGGACCGCAAAGTACTGATAGATGGATCCACCGTGAAACTCGACCTCGAGGGTCGAGCTCAATGAATCGTAGCCGACGCTGGCGACGTTTGACGAGCTGACTCGCGTCCTATCCATAGTCGCCCAACTCTACCATTCCCGTTGCTGCTTGCAAGACCCTATGAACCCGGACGTGCGGCAGGCGAGGACGGCACTTGTTAAGTTTCGATTGGCACGACCACGGATTCCTGACTCGGAGGACTACTCGAAGCCGCGGGCGGGCACCGCACAGAAGCGGCAAAACCAAGGATCGAGCTGACAGCGACACAAAGCGGAGTGACCACGACACCCTTTGATCTAAGCTTGTCGAGCACGTAGCCGATGAAGATCGCATTCTTGTCCAGGCCGCTCTCCTGGAGACCTTCCTCTGACCGCACCTCATTCTCCGTCTCTTTGTATGTGTTGCCAACTGAACCGCGCACCGTGGCGCCGATGTTGTCCTTCCAGACAATCAAGTTCTGCGACACGTGCGTATCGACTGGGAAGCTCTGGCACGACGCTCCGCACAGCGAGATGATGGCATCGTTTTCGGGCTTGTGTTGGCCTCGCGCACTCGCTGCCTTATGTTCGACATCCGGCGTCGCTCCAGCAGGCGCGGAACAGAGGTTGCCGTCGGCGTCGAACAGAGTGAACACAGGAATGTCGAGACACTTCGCCACGGCCCTCAACTGAACGAGACGCGACTTCCCATCGGCAGGAACGATGTGACAGCCGAGGCGACGAAACTCCTCCTCCTTTCCATCCAAGACCATCTGAGAGGTGAGAAACGCCGCGTCCTCAAGACCCTCAACAAGCACCAAGATTGGCGTAAAGAACATCTCGCTCGCAGCGGGCTGGAGCAGCTGATGGAGTTTGGCCCGCGCGCCTTCTGCGTTCTTGGGTCCGCTCACGCCGACGCTCTTGAGTAACGTGGCTACATCGCCATGCGTCGCCGCCCGAATGTTCGAGGATGGGCCGTTGGCATCGCGCCTGACCACGCGAATATCCGGAAAACCGTTGCCCGACACGAACAGTGGGCTATGGGAACAGACGAGAACCTGCGCGCCCGACCGCGCGAGCTCGCTCATGCAGGAAGCCATGTGTCGCGCCTGAGGCGGATGCTGGTACAGCTCGGGCTCCTCGCAAGCGAGAATCAACTTCGGCGCATCGTCCGCTCCAGTCGCAACAACTTCCTGAATGAGCGCGAGGAGGTAGGAGCGCTGAAATCCATGCCCTTGACGCGCGAGCGATCCCTCAAAGGACGCATCGCCGGCAGCGACTGCCACGTATGGCTGTTTGACCGTGACAGGCGCCTTTGGATCTCCTTCCCATCGCAGGCGCAGCAACGCATCCGGATGCGACCATCGCGCGAGCCTCTGGCTGAGCGAACTCGACAAATCCGTGAGAGATTGCTGGCGCTCCGCCAGAATCGCATCGTATCTTTCGGCGGCGTCGGTTTCCAGCGCCTTGATCGCGTCATCGAACTTGACCTTCGAACGCGCACGCGCGCAGCTATGAGGGCATCGTTCAGTCGCTTCGTTGCGTCCCCGCCCTCCATGGGCTCGGGCGGAGCGGTGCCATCGCCATCTTGCCGCCAGACGCCTCCAACCCGAACCGTCGAAGGGCCGAGTCCTGGCGGCGGCGGTGGCGGCGGGGGCAGCCTGCCCCCGGCGGCCGGCGGCGGCCACGACGACGGCGCGAAGTCCCCAGCGACGGGCGGCGGTGGTGGCGGCGGCGCGAAGTCCCCGAGCGCGACGAGAATTCGCTTGCCGGCGCCAAGCGTGCCGCGGAAGCGGAACTTCGCTCGGTCGAAACACAGCTCGAGCGGTTGACCGACCTGGTCGTCCAGGGCCACATCGACACTCCCGAATTCGAGCGACGAAAGGCGCGGCTCACTGCGCGCCGGCTCGAACTGAACGAAGAACTCGCAGATCCGGCGAAGAGCATCGACGCGTGGCGTCGGAGGATCCAGGACGGCATCCGTCTCCTCACCGCGCTCTCGACGGCCTTCGCAGCAGCCTCCTTCGAGCGAGTGGTGAAATTCCTTCAGGCGAGAGGCGGTGTCGAGTTCCTCGAGCACATTGAAGTCTTGGAG
The DNA here is from genome assembly GCA_903893445.1 of Candidatus Uhrbacteria bacterium. Lineage (GTDB taxonomy): Bacteria > Patescibacteriota > Patescibacteriia > 2-12-FULL-60-25 > 2-12-FULL-60-25 > CAITMG01. The sequence goes on from CAITMG010000030.1 coordinate 50,365, forward strand.
CCGAATAGTTCGCAGCACGCATATCGCGGCACCATCCTTCCACCCGCGACCCTGCTGCAAGCGCGGAACGATCGGAAGATGGAATGGAAGCTCATGTGGACGGCCGGTATCGCCGGTCTTCTCCTCCTTCTTCTCACGCTTCTCATGGCGATCATGACGCACTGGCTTGAATGGACGTTCGGCAAGTGGCTCCTGGGAGTGGTGGACCGACTCGGCACGGCAGCTCTCGCGACTGCCGGCGTATCTCTGGCCAACGTGTTGATCTACTACTTTGAGATCAAGCGTACGGCGGGCATCCGCTGGACTCTCGAATAATAAAACGACGCCTACGAGGCGTCGCGTGGGAGGATTACGAGAAAACCCATGTGACGAGCAATCCTGCGGTGGCCATGAACACGAGCACCGCAAAGAGCAGTCCGACGACGGCGACATGCGGACGGTCGTTCCAAAGCCGATCAATCCAACGGATGGTCATGCCGATGCTCCACGCCCGCCTGCTCGTCACTCCACAAAAATGGAAATAGCGAGCACGCAGGCCGGATAAGGGTCCTGCTGCCCGCCGCGCCAGAATTGGAGCGATCGGATCTACGACGCCTACAAGTAAGGGACTGGCCCGACGTTACCCCATGTGGGTATCGCGTCAAGTGGAGCTGGGCATAATGAACCTAAGAATAGTGGAAGCGTTCTCCGTCGAAGTGCAGTGTGTGTAGATATGGAGACTCCACCACTCACACCAGACATGATTCGATCCTTCAGAGAGGCCTTTCAAGCGGACTTCGGTCGCGAGATCACGGTCGCAGAATCCGAGGAGATGGCGAGTCGGGTTCTACGCGTCACGCTGCTCGTTGCTGACACTCTCGACCGGAAGAAGCATCTGAGCCAATCGCCGGCATCGACCAAGTTCGAGTCGCCCGTGGTGTCGGCCGAACTTCCACACTCAAAGAACTCGCGCAACGAACAACTTCGCTTCATCTAGCCCAATAACAAAACGTACCCGTTGTGTAACGAGTACTCTTTTGTGGTGCATCAGATGCTACAAAGCACGAACTTTCGCGGGCACCCAGCAGCACGATCGATCACGAGATTCGCCAGTCGAACTCGCTGCATGATTGTGGACATCTCGACTGACCCACATGTTCAGCGGCAAACGAGACCGAAA
>CAITMG010000031.1 GCA_903893445.1 Candidatus Uhrbacteria bacterium
CATGTTTCACTCTCGCGCGGAGGTTATTCATGAACAAAACGACGTCGATGAAATCACCGGTTCTGACGGGTGATCTTCTCCTTCTCGCGCTCAATTATCTTTCTTCACTCACGGTGCTCAGTCAGCTGAGTGCAACGGACGACGTTCCTAAAACATACATTCATGACGGCGTGATGTATCGCAGCGAAGGCGCGATCCAAGACATCCTGCCGATTGGAGCGCATCCCAACGCGCGAGCCAATGCCGCGCTCCTCGCGCACTACGGCAACATGCATCCGGTTGGATATCTCCTCCGACACATCTTCGCCGACAACCCGCACAACACGCACGTCCGCATCCACGAAACGGTCGAGGAAGGCGCTGCACGCGCGTGGGGCGTCAAGGTCATCCATCTTCTCAATCCACCGACGGACGAAGAGAAAATGGAAATCAAAATCGCCGTCACCCACCTTCTGCTCGCGCTCGGATGTGGAGAGATCACCAAGAGCGACCTCATCGTCGAGTAACTCCATCCCCTCATAACCCCATTCTCGTGAATGGGGTTTTTCATTGACAAAATAGACGTTTTCTGATAGGTTCACCCATCATTTCTCAATGACAGAACCCCCGGAGAAGATGATGCAATCGCATTTCATATTCAGAGGAAAACCAACCACGCTCCAACCCGGCGATCGCGCGTTCTTCGATGCGCAAGATAGCACCATCAAATTTTGCAGAGGCATTGAAACGATCGACGTTGCTGGACGAAAAAGCAGCACGTTCGTATGGCACGCAAGGAACATCAACGAATCCGTCGACGGAATGTTGGTGATCGCTACCGTGGCGAGCCTGGGATTCAAGCACCTTCACAACAATGAATTCACGGCGCTGTACGAGTTCACCGCGCTTGAGTAGCGCCCTCACCCCGACCAAACGAAACACATCGGTCGTGTGAAGCGACGAAAAAGAAAAAGGGGTCTCGCATGAAAAGCGTCATGATTCTCATCGCAGCTTCCATCTGCGCACTTATCACGGCCTGCGGCAAACCGCCAAAACCGAACATCGAAGAAGAAAGCGACTTCATCCACACCCCTCAAGGCGCTGACAACATCTTCGTCACGCACGACAACGCACGAAGCGTCACTTGCTGGCACACGGTGCACGGCATCTCCTGCCTCCCAGACTCAACGCTCACAAGCGCAAAGCCCACGGCAAACACCGCACCTTCAACCAACGCGTCCAAGTGACGCCTCTAACCCCGACCAAACTTGGTAGGGGTATTTTTTTATAAATAAAAAAACGCTTGGAGGATATCCAAGCGTGAGAGCTATTTCGGAAGACGAATGATCGACCCCCATTTCACATTCTGAAGATATTTTTTCGCGACGCGCGAGATGTCTTCACGCGACGTTTTCTCGAACCACTCGAGATAATCTTGATCATCTCGATCGTCGTGAAGCCAATCATCTCTGAGACTGTCAACGCACGATCCATGATCCGAGGACTCACTCTGACGCAAACGCAGAATTTGGCGGTGCCGAAAAATCGCGTAAAGCAGTTGGTCCGGATATGCATCATTCGCAATCTTCGCGACACAATCATGAACAATGTTTGTATAGTCCTCAAACTTTGAGGGATCAAGTTGCGCTTGAACACTAAAGACGCGATGCGGAAAAGAGACGTGCGAGACACCAACGTCATAGACCATTCGACGCTTCCCCCGAAGTTCGTTCGGAAGCAATCCGATACGAGGAAAATCGAGAATCTCTGCGATGATTCCGAGAATAAAGCCATCACGCGTGTGTGGCCCTGCATTCGGAAAATTCACTTCAATTCCCGGCGTCGAAATATCATCACCGATATACTCATATCGTCCGAGATGTGCATCCGCAACCTCAAAAGCAAGACGCGGCTGATCGGAAGATTTAGGAAATTGCTCGATGATTTCAGGTAGCATCCCATGAACAGCGCTCGCCTCAACACCACCGGCCACGATCACGGATGCCCTATTCCATCCATACCACTTCTCGTCGAATGCACTCAGACAAGGCACGTCGACGCGTCGAATCGAATCCGGCGTCCCGATGATACTCTTCTCAAACCCACTTCCCGAAATAAAACGCGCCATTCGCCAACGATCGAATCGATGATCTCTTTCGGTCTCAGCGTATTCTTGCTCGATGGAACCACGCTCTCGGATCACCTGCGATGACTCAAAATGAGACTCGAAGACGATTGAAGCAACAACCTCGAGCATACGACGACAATGCAATACAGGACCGCTCAAATAGAATTCAGTGAATTCATGGGACGTTCCAGCATTCCCATCAACGCCTTCAAACGATAGTTCAAGGAGCCTAGGATGAACCCCATCCTCGTTCATCTGACCCTTCATTTTCGCATGCTCTAGAGCATGCGCGGTTCCAGGAACCAGATCACAAAGCGCGCCAACCGGAACAGTCACCTGAACCACGACGAAATTCGAAGGTCGTTCTGCAACGATCACATCCGGCCCGTTGTCGAACCGATGCCACTGCACCGGACACGTAAAACTCTTTTCGAACGTTTGAATGTGCTGAAGATTCATGCCCTACCTCCACAATGTGCAGACCGCACCTGACCAGAAAAAGACAAAAACGTCAATCCGCACAAATACAAAAGAGCGAACCACCTGGTTCGCTTAAATTATTTTCTTTAAATCATATTTTACCGTTTTTTTACTTCGTTAGCTTCAATATTAATCTCTCAAATTTTTCCTTCAAGAGCGTAATGCGTTTTATCCATCGAGGATCAGTTGATGCATTCATCAGGTCATTCACTTCTTTCAAAGCTACTCTCGCTTCTTTTTCCAATTCAATCGAAGCATGAGGCTCTTCCTCAAAAAGAATGCGCAGACGCATCTCTTCAACTTCTAACGCAACACGACGATTTAAAAGCGGCGCGTCTGGAGGTACGACAATTTTTTCTGGTCTTGGAATTTCAAAATTTGGCATAGAATGCCACATGATCATACA
>CAITMG010000032.1 GCA_903893445.1 Candidatus Uhrbacteria bacterium
TCATCACCTTCGCGCAGATCCTTATCATCAAACAACCGCCACGTTGACGTCTTTTCTCCGCTCAAAATCAGCGGAACGAGTGTTGATGTAAACTTGAGGGTTTTCATACCAGTTGAGCCAACATGTGCTGAAAAAATTCTTTGTCTTTTGCGTGAGTCAGCAGTGAGGCGACATCTTCTTTTTTCACCCACTTTGCTTCTGGATTATCAGGATCCGTTGGTTGAAGCGCGAGTTGCGGCGTTCGAAATAAGAACATCGTGATTGTTTTTAATTCCGTTGGATCATCTCCACCGCCCTTTGCGATACGATTTCGCTCATACGTCCCAAGCTCATGAATATACTCGAGATCGGTCACTCCAGATTCTTCGGCGATCTCACGCTTTGCCGCTATGAACGCGTCTTCGCCATCTTCGAGATGTCCTTTTGGTAACGACCACGAATCTCCATGCTGACTTACGACTAACACGTCACCATTGGGATTTACAACGATACCTCCGGCTGTTTTGGATATTCGTGGCTCAGTATTCATATAATATTTCCATCACTCATTGCGTAATTCCATCCAAATCTTTCCCATGACATTTTGACCGGACCCATCTTCACCCGTTCCCCAAAAATAATCCAGCGGATGATTTTTCTCGATCACTTCACCGTCTGTTGCTCGTAATGCCGCACGAACATCGTCATGCTGTTGTAATTTTGCTCGCATGATTCGCTTCATGACATCGACTTTATCAAAATTTGGCGTACGTCCGAACTCTGATTGTCCATATTCCCGTGCAAGATGCGCACTTGGTGCGTCTTTGATCTTTCGTCGTACTTCCGGATCACAAAATTTCGCCACCTGATACGCATGTTCCGATGTCATGTATTCCTCACCCTCAAACATCACACGATGTGCAGAAAAATTCGACAAGAGATAATATTCACCTTCGTAAAATTTGATAGGCATAGCGACAAATCACTTTCCATGACACGCGATAAACAGCTTCTCACTCCCACATGGACACAGACGGTCTGCGTACATGCCGTGAAAATCAGTTACAACGCCGTATTTTTCTTTTTTTTCGGTTTGTTTTGCCCAGATATGATCACCGTAGGCAAAATGCCAAAACTCATTATGCACGTTGACGAATCCGGCAGCAAACATCACCTGTCTGAGCAATTCGCGATTGTTTCGTAGACGCGTTGGCAGCTTTGGATGATCTGGCGCCGCATTCTCTTGGTACGTTAGTTTTGTAGAACGCATCGGTAATCGACGTCCGTTTGCATCCACGATCCGCAAATCAATCGCCGCACCACGCATATGACCGGACGCACCCGAACCTTTCCAGTCTGCAACAAATTTTTCCGTTTCTTCAATCGCTCGCTCGCGACTCCATGTTGGATGTGTTCGCAAAAAGCGTTCGATGAACGCGAAATAGATTTGCGCTTGCACAAATGTCGGTCGCCACGCATCGCGCACGATAAAATGAAACCCCTTTGGCAAAAGTTTCTGCGCCTGCGCGAGTCGCTTGGCAACTTCTGGTCGTGCGAACGCGGTTTTTTCAACATCTAACCGATCGCGATCCAACGCGATCACAATGCCAGGAACGGCTTTGCGAAGATCGATTAATTGTTCGTTTTGACGACGCGTCATAGACAAAGGGCAGGCACGAGGCCTGCCCCTACAAATTTATTTTCCGATGCCGTGGCACTTTTTATATTTCTTGCCACTTCCGCATGGACACTGTTCGTTGCGTCCGGTGACTTCGAGATTGCCGCCGGTCACTGGTGTTTTTTCTGGTTCTTCATCAGCGACCATTTTGCGATCGCCTTCCTTGGACGGACCCGAAAGTTGCACCGGTGAGCTATACATCGTGTTCTGTTGCGTTTCGCGTGCGACTTCCTGCTCAACGACGCGAATCTTAAAGATGACGTTCGCCACCTGACGATCAATCGCAGCGATCAGCTCATTGAACAAGCGGTAGGCTTCCTTTTTATATTCCACGAGCGGATCGCGTTGACCGTAGCCCTGCAATCCAATCCCGCGACGTAAGTGCTCAATCGCATCAAGATGATCCACCCACAACATATCAATCGCGCGAACAAGCAATGCTTTTTCGACTTCTGACATGCGCACGTCATCACCAACCGCACCTTCCAATACTTCGTATTGTTCGTTGGCGATTTTTGTGAGTCCTTCAATCAACACGGTGCGGCGTGACGCAATATCTTCTTTCCCGGCGTATTTCTCCGTGAGATTTGTGACGACCTCTTTGACGTTCACGGTTCCTGGGAAAATTGCCTGACATGCTTTTTCAATATCTTCAATGCTCCAGATCGATGGATCTTCGGCGGCCGTGTGAAAGACAACCGTCTGCTCGATTTCGCGCACAACGGCTTGCATCACCTGTGCCTTGAGCGGACGCACGCCATCTTCCGTCTTTTCATGTGACGCGTTCAAGATATCGCGACGACGCTTGTAGATCACCAAACGATGCTTGTTGAGCACATCGTCAAACTCGAGCAAATGCTTGCGAACATCAAAGTTATTTCCTTCAACTTTCTTTTGCGCGGTTTCAATGGCGGCGCTGAGCATGCGGCTTTCGATGGCTTCGTCATCCGGCAAGCCAAGAAATTCCATCTGCTTCTTCAGACGCTCCGAACCAAAGATGCGCATCAAGTCATCTTCCATCGACACGTAAAATTGCGTTGAACCTGGGTCACCCTGACGGCCAGCACGACCTCGGAGCTGGTTATCGATACGACGTGATTCATGACGCTCTGTACCAAGCACATGCAACCCACCAAGCTTGCGCACTTCTGCGGCTTCTTCCGGCGATGGCGGATTGCCGCCGAGCAAAATATCGACACCGCGACCTGCCATGTTCGTGGCAATCGTGACCGCGCCTTTGCGACCGGCCTGCGCGATGATTTCACCTTCTTTTTGATGGTTCTTTGCGTTGAGCAGATTGAATGGCACGCCTTCGCTCTTTAAGAGCTCGCCAAGGATTTCATTCTTCTCAATCGACACGGTCCCAACGAGCACTGGCTGACCGCTTTCGTGCAATCGTTTGATTTCGCGAACAACAGCTTTGAACTTGCCGATTTCGTTTTTGTAGACGCGATCCGCCTCGTCTTTGCGTTGCGCATTCTTGTTTGTTGGAATGCTCAACACATCAAGCTTGTAAATTTTGTGAAACTCTTCGGATTCTGTGACGGCCGTACCGGTCATACCACCAAGCTTGGTGTACAGACGGAAATAGTTTTGAAATGTAATTGTCGCCATCGTGCGTGACTCGCGCTGAATCTGCACATGCTCTTTTGCTTCAATCGCCTGGTGCAGCCCTTCGGAATATCGACGGCCAACCATCAAGCGGCCGGTAAATTCATCAACGATAATCACTTCGTTGTCCTTCACGACGTAATCGCGATCAATCTTGTACAACGCATGCGCGCGCAATGCTTGTTCCAAATGGTGGACCAACGCTAAACCACCTTGCATATACAGATTGTCCACGCCAAGCCACTGTTCGATCTTATCAATCCCCGCTTCGGTCAATGATGCGGCGCGGAGTTTTTCATCCACCGTATAATCGACATCATTTTCCAAGCGCGTCACTAAATCGGCAAATCGATAATAGAGTTCCGCCGGTTCCTCGGTTGGTGCGCTGATGATGAGTGGTGTGCGCGCTTCATCGATCAAAATCGAATCGACTTCGTCAACAATCGCGAAATGCAAATCGCGCTGGACCATCTCTTCGACGCGCGGCACCATATTGTCGCGCAAATAATCAAAACCAAATTCGTTATTTGTGCCGTACGTGATATCCGCCATGTACGCATCGCGGCGTGACACTGGACGCAGATCATCCATATCCACTAAAAACGATTCTGTTGTGACTGCACCTTCCTCTGGCTTTGCGGTTTTAAATTCTGGATCATACGAAAAACCCCCATCGTGCTGGATACAGCCAATTGTCAGACCAAGTGCGTGATAGACCTTTCCCATCCACACCGTATCGCGACGTGCGAGATAATCGTTGACCGTGATAACGTGCACGCCTTTGCCGACGAGTGCATTCAAATACACGGCCGCGACAGCCGTTAACGTCTTTCCTTCACCGGTACGCATTTCTGCGATCGTTCCTTGATGCAACGCTAAACCACCGATCAACTGCACATCGTATTGACGCTGACCCAACACGCGACGTGACGCTTCGCGCGCAACGGCAAATGCTTCCGGAATCAAGGCATCTAAAGCTTCGCCATTGGCGAGGCGTTGTTTAAATTCCGCGGTCTTAGCTTTGAGACCTTCGTCAGACAACGATTGCACGGAAGGCTCCAGTGCGGTGATCTGCGCGATCATCGGTTTCATCTTTTCAATTTCACGGGCGTTCGGGTCTCCAAATAGTTTCGTGAGAAAGCTCATAGAATTGCGGCCATTCTAGACGGTGGCGTCTGATTTGGCAATGAAGAATCCAATCATCCCCCGATGGACACCGGGGGCTGCTGTTTTTATGATATTAATCCGGGGTTACCCAATATCCTGTTGCTGCGGGCGTTGGCTGTGCGCGCTGCACGGGAAGATTTGCTTCACTCAGCGAACGACACGCGATAACCGCAGCGGTATACGTTTCTTTTGCGGCTTTTTGTGCTGCGGTGCGGTGATCAATGGCTGCTTTTTTTGCGGCTTTTAAATCATCTGCGGCTTTTTTACGTGCAAGGCTTAATGCATCCGTTGCTCGTTTACGAGCCACGAGATCTGTCCCTGCTGCCTTCATTGCGGCAACATAGGTCTTTTTTGATGCGGCAAGAGATGCGGCATTTGCGGCAACAGCTTGTGCAGTCTCTTTAACAGCCGTTGTCTTTGACACGGCAATCGTGTCTGCTTGTGCCTGGGATGCGGATCGAATGCACGCTGCAACGGCTTGTGCTGCCGGAACCTGCGCGGCCATCACCGGCGTCGCAAAAACGGCGCACAGGAACGATGCGCTCAGAACAAGGGAAGAATGCTTGATATGCATGGGAAAAGCATAGCAAAATTATGGTTTTTTGAAAACAAAATCCCTCCGAGGAGATCGGAGGGATGTCTTTATCACATTTTAGCGTTTTGCCGGCAAACACTGTTTATGCGCACTGTCATGTTCCAGTTTTGCTTCCTTGTCTGCTGCGGTGCGCTGTTTGAGTGCTAGCTTCTTTGCCGCTTTGAGCTTTGTGGCAGCGGCGCTGAGCGCCGTATCACGCGTCTTTCGAGCAGATTTGATAGCCTTTGACTTCCCTGCCGCGGCTTTGAATGCCGCTGCATATGCGTCCTTTGCTGCTTTTACGGCTACGGCATTATCTGCATTTGCAGATTTGATGGCCGCGGCATATTGCTGACTCGATGCGATCTTTTGATTGCTCCATGTTTTTTCCACGGAGCGGATGCACGTTGCCGGAGAATCCGTCCCGGTCACGGTTTGTGTCGTGATGGCTGAGACGGCATCAGCGGCAAATACGGGTGTCGCGATCAGCGATGCCAGTATCGAGCCTGCAAAAAAGAGCTTGGACGCGGTCATCATACGACTTCGTCTGAGGCGCCTTCCTGATGGCTATCAACTAATTTTTCTTTGCGTTGCGCCAGCGTTTCGCGCAAATGATCTTTCACCTTATCGATGGCTTTGTATAAATCTTCTGCGGTGCGTTCGACTTTAATCACATCACCGGAGAGCTCTACTGTTGCAGAGCAGCTAAACACTTCGCCTTTGTTGTGATGGTTCGTGTCCTTGCCGATATGAACGTCGGCCTGAATCAGATCTGGGCCGTACTTTTCGAGTGTGGAAAACTTTTCTTCAACGTACTGACGGAGAGCGGGTGTGAGTTCGCACCCTGTTGCGCGGATGTTGACATTCATATAGTCCCAGTGTAGGAAGCGCGTGCGAGAAACGCAAGGTCTGGAGGTTCGCATGGACTTTGAACCCAATACGCACATGTCATTTGGTCAGCTTCTCGACGTGCTTCACGACAAGCAGGATCAGCTCGTCCTCGTTCGGCCGCACAAGGCCATCGAAGGAGGCATGTTCATCCTCGGCACACTCAAGAGCAAACGACTGACCGTCGAACGCCCCTGGGTTCGCCTGTCGTTTCATCAAGCACTGCGTCATCTTGGCACGCGCAAAGATTCTGGATGGGATGCGCCGCTTGGCCGACTGGCCGATGACGGTTCCGTCGAAATGGAAATCAGCTCGTTGCTCATCGGCGACAAGCGCGTCGTCGAAGAGGTGTTCGCCCTGCCCGTCGCAGATGCGAACAATCTCATCTTGCTCAGCACACTGCTCGACCGACCGATCTGGGAACTTGTCGAGCCGTTGGGAATGCTCTCTGCGCTTCGCAAGCTGCTCCCCGATCTCATCCGCCACGTCCATGCAGCGCAACTCACGCATCGCACGACGCTCGATGACAAGACGACCGACGATGAGACGCGACGTGAGACGCTTAAGCGGCAGTACGAAACGACCAAGAATCTCCTGCGCTATCTTTCCCTCGCGCTCAAACTCGATGTCTCGGATGCACAAATCCGCAAGCTCCAATCCTTCTACGGCGCCCTGCCGTAACCAAACCGCAACTGCGGTTTTTTTCTTGCTTGCGAATTTTTTCCTGAGTCAGTACAGTCCGACAACGTTATCGTTCCTTCTGAGGTCACCATGCAAGACATTCACGATGAACTGACGCAAGCAATCCAAGACGCCGAGACCGCCGAGGTCACACTCAAACTCGCACTGGAAAGAAAGGAATCTCTCTTTCAGCGCATCATTGCGGGAGAAGCGACCACGGGCCAAACGCGCGAAGATTTCATCATTCGCGTCGCGCGGCACAATCGCGAACACGCACGGCAAGTCCTGACGGAGATCGAACGAGATCTGTGTCCGCTCTTGCCCATCGTCGTCATTCAACGCAGTGCGAGTCTCTCGTGTTACGAACGACACGAACACGATAAGCACTGCTCTCGGAGCACGTACATCGTCTCGTGTAATGCAAGTCTTGTTGCGCATCACGAACTCGTCCTTCACACGGATCAGATCGAATTCTCGACGCATGACGTTCTTCATCTGAACCGAGATGGTCAGATCATCTCTGACGCGAAGGGTCCGCTCCGATTCTCAAAGGACGCAACGCGCGACAGCTTGCACAGCAACATATCTCCGCTCCCCGATCATCCGGTGGAACTCCTCCTTGGGGAAAGCGAGATTCTCGCATGGCTCGATCGACGAGCCGTGCCGGAAGAAATGCGCGTGGCTGTCGCCTTGCACCTTCATCATCTGTCACGTATCCATGCGCCAGAAGTCATGATCTGGCCGCAGACGTGGCTCTTTCACCGACAAGACGCTCTTGGAGAGCTCCTTAAGAACCTCCTCAAACGACGCGATGAGGTGATTGCAAAGATTGATGCCGGCGGCGGGACAAAGGCTTCGGCCGAACTCCACTCGCAACTGCAATCGACGATCGGTGATATTCACCAGATCCTCAAACGACCGGCGATCGAAAACATTCATCCGAATCTTGCGGAATTGCGTCGCACGTTTGGCGTCACGATTCCGCCGCCTGCGCAGACGACGGCGCCCTAACTTCACCTCCGATCTCTTCGGAGGTTTTTCTTATTCACATCTTAAAATCCCAAATACTGCACTTCGTCTTCGAGTAAGATACCGAGATCATCACGGACTTTCATTTTCACAAAACTCGAGAGTGCAACAACGTCCTGCGCCGTGGCTCCGCCGAGATTGACCAAAAAATTGCCGTGCACCGGACTCACTTGCGCTTTTCCAATGGTTTTTCCTTTTAATGCGAGCTTGTCGATGAGCCAACCAGCGGCAATCCGTTTTTGTTGCAACATGGCTGGTGGAATTTCATCACCTTCGCGTATCAGTTTTTCGAGTTCTGACTCGTTGGTAAAATCAACATTCTTAAACATGCAGCCAGCGGTGAATGCGCCTTGCGGTTGCGTGTCTTTGCGCTTGGACATGATCTCGTCGATTTTTTTTCGTGCTTCAACGCGATCACCGGCCTGTAATTTCATCGTGACCTTCAAAATAATATGCGGCTCGTGTTTAAAACGACTGTCGCGATATCCAAAACGACATTCGGCATTTGAATAGACGACGCCTTTTTCGTTTTTGACATCGTACGCTTCGACAAATGTCACGCAATCTTTCATCTCGCCACCAAAACATCCCGCATTGCCATAGACGGCGCCGCCGATCATTCCCGGGACGCCTGCTCCCCATTCAAATCCCGTCAGACCTTCATCTGCTGTGGCTTTTGCGAGTGCGCCGGTAAACACGCCTGGCGCAACCGTGACCGTTTCTTCGTCAAATGAAATGGCGCGATCCATCGTTTGAATCACGACGCCTTGAAAACCTTCATCTGCAACAAGCAGATTTGATCCACCGCCAATCACGGCCCATGGCATCTTGAGTTCTTTTGCTTTTTGAAACGCGCCCATCACGTCATCTACCGAATTTGCAACAACATAGAGTCGCGCGGGTCCGCCGATTTTGAGATACGTGTGGCTCGACATCAATTCGTTTTCCTTTGCAGAAGGAAAAGCGGATTTGAAATCGGTTATTTGTTGGTCGGAAAGTTGTTTCATAGTTCTTTACAGCCGCTCGCGCTGGGTATTCGTATTTTTCTGCTGCGGATTCGCGTTTAGGACATGCTCAACGGTCCTCGCTTGAAAAATACGAATACCCACCGCTCGCTTAAGCAATACTCGATCTTGCTATCCCATCAATATCCCCTGCGCCCATGATGATCACGACATCGCCGGATCTGGCGATCTTCATTGTTTGTTCAATGGCGGCGTGTGGATTTGGCGCAAACTCGACCTGTCGCGTCACGCCACGATCCGCGTCATGCGGGATAATCGTGTCCACGAGATCTTGAGATGAGATATCTGAGTCATCTGCTGAGTCTCGTCCTTTCACATCATAGATTTCGCAGAGCACGAGCGCGTCAGCAAGATCAAACGACGGCACAAAATCTAAAAAGAGATGTTTTGTGCGATTGCGATGATGCGGCTGAAAACACAAGACGATGCGATGCGTCGGATACAGCTCGTGCGCGGCTTCGAGCGTTGCGGCAACGGCGGTTGGATGATGTCCGTAATCGGAATAGATCCGCACACCATTTTTTTCTTGTAAAAATTCAAAGCGGCGCCAGATGCCAGTAAATGATGCGAGCGCATCCGCAATATCAAACAACGGCACACCCAACTCACGCGCCATGAGCGCAGCTCCAGCCGCATTAATCGCATTAAATGCGCCAGGCAACCGCAACACCAACTCGTACGTTAATCCGCCTTTGTGCAACGTGACGGCGTTTGTGCCATTTTCCATCACATGCGATACCTTCCAATCACTTTCAATGTTGCCATTAAAACGAACGACGCGCAGACGTTGCTCGATCTCGATCTCACGCACGAGCGTTGCAACGTGATCATTTCCCACATTCGCGACAACCAATCCACCATCTTTCACACGCGACATCAATTCGCGAAACGTCGCAATCATGTCCGCGAGGGAAGAAAAAACATCCGTGTGATCCAACTCGATATTATTCAAAATCACGGCTGACGGACGAAACGCCAAAAAATGTTTTGCATATTCATCCCCTTCGATGATCACGAGATCAGAATCACCAATGCGCAAATTTCCATGTTCAAGTGTTGGGACTTTGCTCCCAACAATAATCGTTGGATCTAAATTTCCCTTGACCGTTGCAACGCCAAGCATGGCCGTTGTCGTACTCTTGCCATGCGTGCCACACACCAACACCACATTTTGTTGCGCAAACCATTCCCCGAGAAATTCAAAATTCGTCACTTCGCGGATCGCGCGACGTCGTGCTTCTTCGCGTTCGGCATTGCTCGCTGGCACAGCAGACGAATAGATCAACACATCGCATGCGGACGGAACATTTTCCGCAGACTGCCCAATCGCAATCGTCACGCCCATCTTGGCGAGGAGATCCGTTTGTTCATTTGCCGCGGCGTCAGATCCGGAAACACGCACACCAACATGGACGAGCAATTTTGCCACGGCGGACATATTAATCCCGCCGATCCCAACAAGATGCGCTGTTTTGATATCGCGGACATTCATGGCCAAAGCCTATCGCGATTGAACTAAAATGTGAAGAAACGCATAAAAAAATCCCCCTAGGCTAGGAGGATGAGAGACCTGAGGTCGTGGCGCGTCCGAGATGACGTGCCTCTTCGTTCGTCAGGATGATGTCCTGCGGATGATAGTGGACCTGCCAGGCCAGCGCGAGCTTGCCGAGTCCGTTGCTGATGGCGACCAGCTCGGCCTTCGACGCGTCTTCGACACGCTCGGCATTGCTGGGCAGACTACGGATCTCGATGTCCATCTCGTCCTTCATGCGATCGCATGAGACGCGATTGACGACGTCGACGGTGCACTGGCCACGCATGACCATCTGCTCGATGCGCTTTTGCGTGCGCTGAAAGAGCAGCTGGTCCGTTGCCGTCGGCTCGAAGAGCGGAAAGCGCGGATGCGTGAGCACTTCGCGGATGACGTCGATCATGACCTTGCGAGGCCGGATCGAACCGGATTCGTCACCCCACAGCCACTCGAGGATCTTGTCTTGCAGTCGAAATCGATTCTCGGGAGTCAGAAACGGGAAGACGTTCTTCACGATCACCTCCAACGGTTGAGACGTTGCTCTCAATGAATACCGGGAAATCACGTTTTTGTCAATGGGTTGTGTACAAAAAAAGCCGCTTCACTCAGTGAAGCGGCGAGGGCGATTTGTAGCTACCCCCCGTGAGACGAATGTCGTTGGGATGATGATGGATCTGCCACACAAGTGCGATGAGCCCAAGCGTGTCGCGGATCGCCAAGAAGGGCGTTGCACCCACATCCGTCTGACCCGTGAACATCGGATGTGCGAGCAGATCGCAACCCGTTTCCTCCTTAAACCGGTTGAGGGACGTGAGCAAGACCTCTGTGTTGAGGCCGTGCTCGAACCGACTGCGAAGCCTGATCATCGTCAGCAGGTCACGCAGGTCACTAATGTCCTGCTTCGTCGTCTTGAACACGGGGAAGGACGAATCTTGGAGAATCTTGCCGACCACCTCCTTCACATGTTCGATGATGGGGTTCTCCTGGTCGTTTTTCGACGAAAGGAGAATGAGCATTTCGACCAATGACATGATGACCTCCTAGATGTCTAGCCTCCGCTCGCGCGGCATGCTCTTTAGGACGTTGTACTGGTCGAAACTAAGGGCTACATCCGTCGCGTAGATGTGGATCTGCCACGTCAACGCAAGTTGCCCGATCAGCCGTCGCGCGCACTCGGCTTCTGCGTCGTTCGCATCGCTCAAGAGCGCCGCAACCGACCGAACACCGAACAGATCGACACCCACCACATCACGAAACCGTGACACGGAAACAATCAAGACCTCGTCTGCGTCTTCGCCCCCGATGAATCGCGCTTCAGCCGAGCGCTCTAGCGCCTGTCGAAAGGCGAAGATCGCACTCGCTTTGATGTGAAACAGCGGGAACTTGGGATGATCGATCGCGCGTCGCAGCACCTCCAAGGCCACGCCCGGAAGACTGTCTCGTCGATCATCGACGGACAAGAGCCAGTCGACGATCCGATCGCGCATCTCCTGTCGTTGCTTGAGTGAATAAAACGGAATCAGGTTACTCACCACTCACCTCCAGGCATCAAAAGGGATGCTCATTGGAATACCACAAAAACAGGGTTTTGTCAAGACCCTTGGATTGACAAATGGCCCTTTTTGTGGTATCTTTTCACGTTACATCTGAAGGACGTTCCCTTCAGATTCGCACCTCGAAAGGGAGAAACAATGAACCAGATCGCCCGTTTCTTCGCGCCCGTGTACATGATGCTCGTGATCGCGATCTTCGTGCACCTGATGGGGTGCAAGAACGATCGACCGTCGATCGCCTCGGATCCGCAGACGCGACCACTGGCGCAGACGACCTCGCATCAATCGAAGATGGAAGTGACGAAGCCTGACGTGAGCATGAGCGATCCGACTCCGGCTGGCGGCGATGACGCGGCGGCCGTGGTTACCTTCTCTGTCGTAGCTCCGGACGCGAACATCGATCCGAAAAAGGATCCGAAGAAGACCGTCCCCCCGGATCACGTCTACATCTCGTACGGCTTTACGCATCATCGCGACATGCGTCCCGACATGATGGCCAAATGGCAAGACGGTTCAGCTTGGGAAACCAGCAGAACGTGCCAGGTCTACGCGGGTAACAAGCTCACGTGCACGATCTCCAAACCGGCGGGCTACGACATCCGCTTCCAGATCTCCGTGCAACGCGAGGACGTCATTCACTACCTCTGCTCGCCCTACGACTCGCCGGATCCCGGTGGTGCTGCATTCACCGTGTCCGGCATCGCAACGTCGAAGATCGTCCATACGCAAGGCCCCGTCGAAGCTTCGGCCAACTGCAACTACGGGAGCTGAATCGCTCCACTCCCAAACCCCCTCTCTGCACATCTCGCGGATGAGGGGGTTTTGAATTGTGCGATTTTGCAACTTTCAGTCGTTGCGCATACAATTTCCGGCATGTCTTCCCTTTCCGCCACAGACCGCGATATTGCGGCACTCATTGAAAAAGAAACCGAACGCCAGCGTCATGGCTTGGAGCTGATTGCCAGCGAAAACTACGTCAGCAAGGCGGTGCTTGAGGCGTTGGGCTCCCCGCTCACGAATAAATACTCCGAAGGGTATCCCGGCAAACGCTACTACGGCGGCAATCAGGTGATTGATGAAATCGAGACGCTGGCCATTGATCGCGCAAAACAGCTTTTTGGTGCAGAGCACGCCAACGTCCAATCACACGCCGGAGCTCAGGCGAATTTTGCTGTCTATCTTGCCTTGTGCAAACCGGGCGACACCGTCCTCGCGATGGATTTGGCGCACGGCGGTCATTTGACGCACGGCTCCCCGGTCAACTTTAGCGGCAAATGGTTTAACGTGATTCCGTACGGTGTTCGCAAAGCGGATGAACGCGTGGATATGGAAGA
>CAITMG010000033.1 GCA_903893445.1 Candidatus Uhrbacteria bacterium
CGAAGGATTTTCCGCGTCACAAATCATTTCTCATCTTGAGAAGGCAACCGAACCAACCTGGATCATCACGGCGAATCCAGAAATTTTATTAACCGCAAAACGCAATCCCGCGTACGCAGAGATCGTTAAATCAGCGACCATTCGAACGGTGGATGGATTTGGATTGTGGCTCGTGCTGCGACTCAAAGGAATCAAAACGCACCGGCTCACCGGCGTTGAACTTGCCGAGCATCTCTTGCAATACGCAACCGCGAACAATTTAACGGTCACGCTCCTCGGCGGAGGCGATGGCGTTGCCAAAAAAGCGGCACATCACACGCAAAAAGCGTATCCGGAACTCACATTGACGTGCGAACAAGGCGGAATGGTTGATGAGGAAGGATGTGAAGATCTTGTTGGACAAGCCGCACGATCACGCATCGCCACAACCGCACCGGATATTCTGTTTGTCGCCTTTGGCCATCCTAAGCAGGAGATGTGGATCGCAAAACATCTCAACGAATTTCCAACCGTCAAAGTCGTTGTTGGGATTGGCGGAACATTTGATTTTTGGTCTGGCACAAAAAAACGCGCGCCGATCTGGATGCAGACGATTGGGATGGAATGGCTATGGCGTCTCATTCAAGAACCACAACGGTGGAAGCGTATCTGGAACGCCGTTGTTGTTTTTCCGTTACTCGCCATTTTTTCTTAAAAAAATCCTCTCGAGAAAACCCGAGAGGGGGAGATTATTCGTCTTCGTAGAGTCGTGAGCCGTCAGGATCACCCAGGTGGGAAATACATTCCCAGTACATGATGGTCAGGACGACGAGAGCGATGATCAGCGGTGCCGTGAGTCCCGGGTAGCGATCGAGCGCCTTTGTTGAAAGCGCAATAAACGCAAAGTAGACGATCGACGCAGCCGTAAAGATCTGCAATTTCATGAACCATCGCGAGACCCACGCACGAACCCGCAAAAGGGCTTCCTGCTTCATTCAGGCTCCTTTTCCTGGAAAACGAATACGCGGAACATAGCAAAAAATATCCACTGCGTCAATCCGAAGCTGGCAACGAGCGTGCTATACTCTACGTATGAATTTGCGAGTCCGTGATGCGATCAACCGATTGCCGCTCTTTGCGGCGATGACGTTGTTCGCCGTCCTCTCGATGCCAATGACGACATCGGCGGATACGACGGATGTCCCGGATATTAAGGTGCAAGTCGATCAACTCAACTCACAGATTAAAGACAAACGAAGCAAAGTGAAGGAGTTAGACAACCTGATCTCCGGTTATAAAGACAAAATCGCGCAACAAGAAGCACAGCAAGCTTCACTGGGAAACGAAGTGTTGATTTTAGATAACCGTGTTCTCAAAATTAATCTCGATATTGACCGAGCCAAAGCCGAGAGCGACGCGTTGACGCTTGAGATTAGCTCACTCTCCGTACAGATCGATGCCGAGGGCAAGCATATTGATGTGCAAAAAAGTCTCGCATCTGATTTATTGCGCCGCATTCGCGAGATGGATGACACATCGCCAATCGAAGTCTTACTGACAAAAAAATCCTTATCCGCATTTTTCGATCGGTTAAATGAGATGAAAAAGATTGAAGGGGATTTAGTTGTCGCATTGGATAAAGTGAAGGCAGACAAAACCGTTCTCGAGGCCAATAAAAAAGAACGTGATGATAAAAAACTGGCGCTGTTAGACCAACAGGCACAGCTCAAAAAAGATGCGCTTGCGATGGAGGCCGAGAAAAACATGAAGCTTTCATTGGCAACCGAAACGCAAAACAAACAATCGGAATTTGAAAGTATTTTGTCGGAATTGCGCGCACAGCAACAATCCACCTCAGACGAAATCTCCTCAGTTGAAACAAAGCTCAAAGACAAACTGGATAGCGTTGATCAAGCGTTGGCGCGTGGTGATGTGTTGCTCAATTGGCCGGTGGATTCCTCCAATGGCGTGACCGTCACCTGCAAATTTCACGATCCAACGTATCCGTTTCGTAATTTATTTGAACATCCGGGCGTTGATTTGCGCGCGTCTGTTGGAACAAGCGTCAAAGCCGCTGCTGGCGGATATGTGGCCTGGAACAAACAAGGGAGACTCTACGGTAACTACATGATGGTCGTGCATCCGGGCAATATTGCCACGGTCTACGCGCATTTAACAAAATTCGTCGCAAAACCAGATACCTACGTCGAGCGCGGACAGGAAATCGGCAAATCAGGCGGTATGCCAGGCATGGCCGGGGCCGGTCTTTCAACGGGTCCGCATCTTCACTTTGAAGTCCGTCAAAACGGTATTCCGGTTGACCCACAAAACTTTTTACCGAGCGCGGAGTAAAATTGCTTCCAGTTCCTCTATCGTATTCACGCGAACGAGTTGTGTCCGAATATCCGCCCAATCAATGTGCGGATATTCTTGTTTTAATTCCTTTTTAAAATAACAGGCAAGATGTTTGCGAAAGGTGACCATCCCACGGTCTCCGTAATGCGCCAGATGAAGCTGTGCATGCTCACGAACAACAGCAACACGTTCTTCCAAAGAAACGGTTCGTGGTGAGCCAAGAATTTCTTCAAAAATCCATGGATTTCCTAAAGCGCCGCGTCCAAGCATGACACCATCGGCATGTGCACGTGCCATTGCGTCCTGCGCCGTCGCGTACGAGGTGATATCACCATTCACAATCACGGGCAACGACGTGCGGAGTCGAGCTTCGCCCACACGATCCCAATTCGCATGACCGGCATATCCTTGCTCCTTGGTGCGGCCATGAATCGTAATCAATGACGCTCCAGCATCTTCGAGATACCGGACAAAGTCGAGAATATCCGTATCCTTTGACCACCCAAGTCGCGTTTTCACGCTCACTGGCACAGAGACCGCTTCACGAACTGCTTTGACGATCTCGGCCGCGCGTGGCGGATCTTTCATCAGCGCAGAACCATCAAAATTTGAAACAATTTTATAGGCCGGACAGCCCATATTGATATCAATCCCATCCGGATGAAATTTGTCTTCAACGATTTTCGCCGCCTCTGACATGATTTTTGGATCAGATCCAAAAATTTGTTGGATGATCGGACGTTCGCGTTCATCAAAACGCGCCATCTCAATGGTTTTAACGCTACCGCGCACAACGGCTTCTGACGAAACCATCTCGCGAAACACCACGGGCGCGCCAAGTTGTTTGCAAATCAAACAAAATGGCAGATCTGTCATGTCTGCCATTGGCGCAAGCGCCACAATCGGGCGGGGAAGAGTCTTCCAATCAATCATGAGCTACTGCGCTGTTTGCACCGGGAGTGGTGGCTTTGTGATTTCTGTGGCAGTCAACGGAAAACAGACGTGTCCTGACCCGTGTTTCCAAATCAACGGATTTGGATAGGTGTTCATGGTCTGCTGAGACGAATCTTTAGTCGTATCTGTTTCAAACGTCGCACAGAGTTCATACCCGCGCGCTTCAGACGTCACACGATATTCGTACGTCACACCGGTTGATGGATCTGTCGTTGTCTGTAAGTACGAATAATTTGGATTGCGAAGCAATGTCGGAATATCTTTTGGCAAAGCGCCCGTCGATTGATAGTACGCGTTGACGGAGCTGGAAATCTGATCCAGATCTGTTAAGCGTTGTTGATCAAGACGTCGTGAGCGTTCTTCCGCTGGAGCACCGCCAAGATACAAGCCAACGCCAGCGACAATCGCAACAGCCGCAATGACAACGCCGCGAAAAATGGTAAAACCAAGGGGAGTCTTCATATCGTTAGGATTCTTTTTCTTCCTTGCGCAAATCCCACAGGTAATAGCCAAAAATCGCACCAGCGATCACGGCAACCGTCATAATTTTGATCACGAAACGCAATGTTAATTCACCCGCAAGCAAGTTGTAGATCATGGTAATAAAATCACCAATGATCACACCAGCGGCAATGAATAACGTCACATACGTGAGCCACTTGCGAACGCGCGAACTGCGTTTTTCTGGATCACGATCAATCGCTTTGGTGAGGACCCAAGAGATAAAGAGAAAAATAGGGAACGCGATAATCAATGAGGCAGTTCCCATGCGAATCGCGCTCGTGATGCTATCCAGTGCCAAATAGCGATCAGAAAGCGCATCCGGCAACCAACGATTCACAAATTGGAAGATCAATGTCCCAAAACTAAACGCGCTGATGTAGAGCGTGAGAAACATCAAGAGATACAAAAACGCTTCGCGGGCAGAAAGGTATGGTTTGCGTCGCGGGACTGGGATCGGAAAGTCCACGTCTAAAAACTGATCGAGCGCATTTTTAATTTCATCCTGGCGCCAACCGGCTGTAAGAAGGGTTTCTTGAATTTCGCTGCGTTGAGCGCCTTTTGCTAAGGCGTCACGGACAAACTGGGCCAAATCAATGGTCATATGTTTTGTACAAAAACAATAGCAAATATCTGGTTTTTAGGATAGGATACCTGCGAGTATGTCCCAATTCGACCTCAAACTGCCGTACGACCCATCCGGAGACCAGCCGCAAGCCATCGAGGCGCTGGTTAAAGGCGTCAAAAAGGACATGAAGTTTCAAACCCTTCTTGGTGCCACGGGAACGGGGAAAACCTTCACGATCGCCAACGTCATCCAGCAAATCCAAAAACCGACGCTGGTCATTGCGCATAACAAGACGCTTGCCGCACAGCTGTGTAACGAGTTTCGAGAATTTTTTCCGGACAACGCGGTTGAGTATTTTGTTTCGTACTACGATTACTATCAACCAGAGGCCTACATTCCGCGATCAGATACGTACATCGAGAAAGAGGCGATGATCAATGAAGAAATCGATCGTTTGCGTCACAGTGCCACGCAAGCGCTCTTAACGCGCAAAGACGTCATCATCTGTGCATCGGTGTCGTGTATCTACGGTTTGGGCGCGCCAGAGGCATACAAGCAAACGACACTCCAAGTCAAAGTCGGGGATGATGTTGGTCGTCAGCGAACACTCGAGCGATTGATCGACATGCAATTTGTCCGATTATCAAACACCGATCTCACACGTGGCACGTTTCGCTCCATCGGTCCGGTGCTCGAGGTCATGCCTGTCAACGAAGAGGTGATTTATCGCATCGAAGCGCCACGCGGCATCGTCGAAGCGATTATTCCGATGGACCCGGTCACGCGCAAGATGAAACCGGAACAGGAAGAAGTCTGGATCTTTCCGGCAAAACATTTCATCACGCTTGGACCAGAGCGCGAACGCGCAATCACGGAGATTCGCGAAGAATTAAAACAACGGTTGGATTGGTTTGAAAAAAATGGAAAGCTCCTCGAAGCCGAGCGATTAGATCGCAAAACCAAATACGATCTTGAGATGATGGAGAATGTCGGCTACTGCAATGGCATTGAAAATTATTCACGACATCTCTCGGGTCGCAAAGCTGGGGAAGCACCAGATACATTGTTTTCCTATTTTCCAGAAGATTTTTTACTTGTCATCGACGAATCGCACGTCACGGTTCCGCAACTGGGTGGCATGTACGAAGGCGATCGTTCGCGCAAGGAAACGCTGGTGGAATACGGGTTTCGGTTACCAAGCGCCAAAGACAATCGCCCGTTGCGTTTTCATGAGCTCGAAGAGATCATGCATAACGTCATCTTTGTTTCCGCAACGCCAAACAAATACGAAGCCGCGCACTCCGAGCAGGTCGTCGAACAAATCATTCGTCCGACCGGCTTGGTCGATCCGGAAATTTTGGTCTTACCAATCACACCAAACAAAATTCGCAACACGCCATCTCAAGTTGATGATTGTATTGCGCGCATTATCGACGTCACCAAGCGTGGCGATCGCGTCCTTGTGACCACGCTGACCAAAAAGATGGCCGAGGATTTAAACGAATACCTCACAGAAAAGAAAATTAAAGCGCGCTATTTGCATTCTGATATTGATACCATCGAACGTCTCGAAATTTTGTCCGAATTCCGCAAAGGAACATATGAAGTGATTGTCGGCGTCAACTTGTTGCGCGAAGGTCTTGATCTTCCGGAAGTCGCGCTCGTTTGTATCTTGGACGCAGATAAGGAAGGCTTTCTTCGTTCCGATGTCGCGCTCATTCAGACGATCGGTCGCGCGGCGCGTAATGTCCGCGGTCAGGTCGTGCTGTATGCCGATCGCGTCACCGGATCCATGCAGCGCGCCATCGATGAAACCGACCGGCGCCGCAACAAACAAATCGCGTACAATCTGGAACATGGCATAACGCCGCAAACGATTATCAAAGCGATTAAAGATATTCGAGGCACATTAGGATTGTCCGTCAATAAAAAAGATGTGAAAGAGATTCTCAAACTCGAACTGACAGCCGAAACACACGATCTCAAAACCGTTCTCAAGCAAAAAGATGCGGAAATGAAAGAAGCCGCACAAAATCTGCAATTTGAATTGGCAGCCATTTTGCGCGACGAAGTGTCCGAACTTTTGAAGGAAATCAAAAAACGCGAAAAAACCGGATCTGCGTTACCGGAAGCGTCCGAGAAAAAACTCACTAAACGAGCCAAACCCCGCCACGGCAAAACGAGATAATGAAAACCCCTCCGATGGACATCGGAGGGGCAGGGGGAGTTAACTCCGAGGGAGTTCACGGCAAAGGGATACGTTCGCTCAGCCGATCACGCATCTCTTTGAAGAACGCCGTACCCAACGGCGTTTCTTGAAATCCGCGAAGCGAATAGGCGACCCATGGCGCGGCTTCTTTCGTAAGGTACTTTCGTGCCTCAAACGGAAGCCTGGGTGATGAACGGAGCTGATCAAGGAGATCCGCCATCTTGATCGCCCACGCATCTGGATCCGACGACTCACGCAGTCGAATGAGTTGACGACGAGAGCGGTCTTTGGGCATCTCGTTTTGTGGCTCGAGCGAGATGATCTCGACGAGCGTAATGATGCGTGGAGGAAACTGGAGCATCCGAAGCCCGGAGCCGGTCATGCCGTAGTCAATGACTTCGTGCAACAATCCGGCGATGCAGACTTCTTCATCGAATTGAAACTCGTCGAGAATATCGTGAACATTGTAGCAATGTTGATACTCCGGAACGCAGGCGCGCGCGATATCACAAGCCCGTTGAAGGAGCGAATTCATGGAACCTCCAAATGTGTGAGAAGCGTGCTGATTTCAACCAAAATAGACAAAAACGTCAAGCTACGATGTACTAGGCCGACGATGCCGCTCTATACGAAATGCATCTTTGAGCCCAGTTCTTCTGCAGATGGAATCCGCATCTGTGTCATGAGTCGCCTCACGCTGAGTGACGGGACAACCCACGACCCGCGCATCGGGACGTACCACGAATGGCGCAAACGCGTCGCCCCACCGGATAAACTCGTCGGGGACTACTACAAGCGTCATCTCTCGTGGCAAGACTTTGAGCGCCAATACCTCGTGTATCTACGCACCGAGGAAAACGCCGCACACGTGCGTGAACTCGCGCACAGTGCACTCCATCAAACGACGACGATCTTATGCGTCGAACGCGACCCCGTTCACTGCCACCGCCGTCTCCTCGCCGAGGAGTGCCAACGTCTCCTCCCAGCTCTCCCAATCTTTCTCTTTTAACAGGCGTTTTTGCCTGTTTTTCTTTCTCCAGTTTTTGAGGTAAGGTTGGACCCATGGAACCTGTCGAAGAAATTAAACTCAAACTTGATATCGTCGACGCGGTGGCGGAATATCTGCAACTCAAGCCGGCAGGAAGCGGCAGTTTTAAGGCGTGTTGCCCGTTTCATCAGGAAAAAACACCGAGTTTTTACGTCAATCGACCTCGCCAATCCTGGCATTGTTTTGGATGCAACATTGGCGGCGATGTCATTTCGTTTGTGCAAAAAATGGAAGGCATGGATTTTCCGGAAGTGTTAGCGTTTTTAGCGCAAAAAGTGGGCGTGATTTTACCGACCTACAACATGCAAGCGAGTTCGGAGAAAAAACGCTTACACGAAGTGAATGATCTAGCCGCTCGATTTTTTCGTGCCGAGTTGTTGCAGTCACCCGAGGCGGAACATGCTCGAGTCTACGCCGCAAAACGCGGCTTGGACGAATTAACGGGCGATGTGTGGCGTATCGGATATGCGCCAGCGGGTTGGAGTGGCCTTTCCGACATTCTCAAACAAAAAGGTGTGACGGACGACGAATTGATTCGCGCAGGTTTGGCGATCAAGAGCGATCGTGGCGGCGTGTTTGATCGATTTCGCGATCGACTCATGTTTACGATCTGCGATGTCCACGGCAATGTCGTTGGATTTACGGGACGACTGCTTGGTGCGGACGCGAAAGAAGCCAAATACGTGAATACGCCGGAAACAAGCGCGTATAAAAAAAGTCTCGTGCTGTACGGACTCGATAAAGCGAAAGGCGATATCAAACGCAAAGACCTCGCGGTCATCGTTGAAGGCAACATGGACGTTGTGACATCACACCAATACAACGTGACCAATGTCGTCGCGTCATCTGGAACGGCGTTAACAGGGGAACAGCTCAATCTCATCAAACGATTCTCAACCAATCTCGCCATCGCATTTGATGCTGACGCCGCAGGCAACGCCGCAACGATTCGTGGTCTTGATTTGGCGCGCTCGCAAGATTTTAACGTTCGCGTGATCACTCTGCCGCCAGATGCCGGCAAAGATCCGGATGATGCCATTCGCAAAGATGTCGAAATTTGGAAAACAGCGATTAACGAAGCATTACCCGTGATCGAGTGGCTCTATCGCAACGCGTTTCGAGGCCGAAACGCATCAAAACCAGAAGAAAAAAAGATCATTGCTGAAATGCTCAAGCCGGAATTCAATCGTATTCCAAATGCGATTGAAAAAGATGCATGGGTCACAAGATTGTCACGCGATTTGGGAGTATCCGAAGACGCGCTGAGAGAGGAATTCCGGAAAAACGCCCCCAGCCCCCTCTTGCAAAGAGGGGGATCGTCTCAATTTGCCCCCGTCAAAAAATCTCCTCCGATGGACATCGGAGGAGCTGAGGGAGTGAAGAAAAAACCCGATGATCAGGAGGAAAATCTGGATCAACGACTCCTCGCCATCCTGTACGTCCGACCGGAGCTCGAAGGGCTTGCGCAAGAGCGAATGGGAGAGTATTATCAGTCCCGATCGCCGTCGAATGATCTTTTAAATTTGCTCGCGATTTTTGCAGATCGCGAATTTCCAGATCAAACGCTCGAGACTCTCCGACGGGAGCTCGACTTTACCGCTCAGCGGTTACGCGAAGTTCGCGTAGCGGCTAGACGAAAGATCCTGGAACAACAGATGCGCGAAGCCGAGATCGCTGGCGATGATGCCAAAATACGCGACCTCCTTGCGCAATTTACTCGCTTATAGCGATAACCTGCACGCCTCTCCGGTGGCCCTGGTCTCCAGGACTCCTACCGATTCGGCCTGCTAGCTATCTTTTATGGCTTCAACGCCAAAAAAATCACCAAAAAATCGCTCTTCTAAACGTCCCATGCCTCACAAGTCCAAACCCGAGATCAAGCACAAGCCGAAAGTAGCCGCAAAACCAGCTCCGACGAAATCGGTTCTCAAAAAGGGTTCAAAGCCACAGCCGCAACCAAAGGTTCAACCAAAGGTGGTTGAAAAAGTCCCGGCCGTGCGCAAAGCGCCATACGTCAAATCCGAAGCGCCGACACAAGAGATGTTGGACAAGTTGTTTGAAAAAGCTCGCACCCGCGGCTTCATGACCGAAAACGAAATTTTGTTCGCGTTTCCGGAAATTGAAGATTACATCTCCACCTACGAAGCATTTGTCGACCGATTAGACGCGGCCGGTATTGGCGTTGTCGAAATGAAGGAGGGGATTCTTGGTCGTCAGCAAGATCGCCATGATCAGCTCGAACTCTTGCACAGCTCCGACGACAAGCGCGCCAAGCTCGATCCATTTGATATCACGGCGGATTCGATTCAGATGTACTTGCGTGAAATCGGGAAGATTCCGTTGCTGACCGCTGAAGAAGAAGTCGCTCTTGCCAAACGCAAGGAACGCGGCGAAAAAGAAGCCGAAAAGAAACTCATCGAGGCCAACTTGCGTCTCGTCGTTTCCATCGCCAAAAAGTTTACGGGCAAATCACTTTCTCTTCTCGATCTCATTCAAGAAGGAAACATCGGCCTCTTCCGCGCCGTGAAAAAGTTTGAATATCGCAAAGGCTACAAATTCTCCACGTACGCCACATGGTGGATTCGTCAGGCCATCACGCGCGCCCTCGCCGACCAAAGCCGCACCATTCGTATCCCGGTGCACATGGTCGAAACCATCAACAAATTCCAACAGATCGAACGTCAGCTCATTCAAGACCTTGGTCGCGAACCGTTACCGGAAGAAATCGCCGCAGAAATGGGCGAGGACGTCGACAAGGTGCGCCACATCATCAAGATCTCACAGGACACGGTGTCACTCGAAACGTCGGTTGGTGAAGATGACGAAGACTCCACGCTCGAAGACTTTATCGAGGACGTGAAAAACGTCACACCAGATCGCGCCGCGGCCTTGCAACTCTTGAAGGATTACGTCAACGACATCATCAAAGATCTCAACCCACGCGAACAAAAGATTCTCGAAATGCGTTTTGGGCTCACCGATGGTGTCAGCCACACGCTCGAAGAAGTCGGTAAAGAGTTTGATGTCACGCGCGAACGTATCCGTCAGATCGAAGCCAAAGCGATCGAAAAGATGCAGCAGCATCCACAGATTCGCAAATTGATGGATTATTAATCCACAATCCAACGAAAAAACCACCAAAGCCCCATTGAAAAATGGGGCTTTGTGTCGCTTGACGGTCGGGACTCTCTCAGTTACAATCCCAACGCTTTGAAGTTTCATCGCACTGTTCTGAGGTAGCTCAGCGGTAGAGCAGGGGACTGTTAATCCCTTGGTCGTGGGTTCGATCCCCACCCTCAGAGCCATATAAATACGCCCCATTCAACGGGGTGTATTTTTTTTGAAAATACCTTGAATCTTCGACAGTTCACGCGTATTCTTGCTGTCGTATGGAACGGGCAACATTTCGAAAACGAACCGATGCCAAAACGCTCATCTTTCGATGGATCGCGGTTGTTTTTGTTGTTTGGGCAATCGGATTCTTTTTTCTGTTTCTTCGCACGGGATCTTGGCTCTTTGCTGCAGGAACCATCATTTGCTATATCGCGTCGTACGTCCTGCGCTTTTCACAACAAAAAGGGCCAAAATTCCAGGTTGCGCAATGGTCATTCAAGATTCCACATGTTGAAGATCCGGAACGGCGAAAGGAGATGGCAAAAGCCATGGAAAAGAAGTCCCTCGAGTTGATGCAAAAATATCAATCCGCAAGCCCTAACGACCCACGTATCCAACAAGAGATGAAAGAATATCTCCAAGAAACGTTTCATCTTTCATTCTAAAATGACTATGCAGAAAAAATTCGCACTCATCTTAAGCCTTTGCGGCGTCGCGTGTATCGCGCAACCGGTTTTCGCGTCTCCGCATATTGTTTCCAAAAAGCAATTGCCGGTTCCAAAACTATCGACGGCCGTGATTCAAAAAATGAGCACTGGTGCATATTCGTCGAAATTTGAAGGGGATACGACATCGACGTATCGATTACGAACATCGACAAAGGAAATCACGGTTCCAAAATTTCTCTACACCGCAACGTTGGATCAGGAGATCACGTGTGATGACACAACTTATCGAAAATGGAATATCGAACCGGATCTCAACGCCATGGAACGTTTGTATCGGACAAAAATTGATAACGTCATTTCGACTGCGAATGATACGGTTGTTTTTGAATCAAAAAAAGGAAACACTTCAACGTACATCCGTCGAGCTTATAACTCCGGGGTCAACAAAGGACCTTGGCCAGAATATGGTTCCGATGATGCGACATTCTTTGGGTGTCAGGATTCGGATGTTGTGATTCAAGAATACAATAACAATATTCGAGCAAGCTCCGAATTTCTCAAACTCATCATTTTAAACAGCAATACGATTGATCAACCAAGCAAATGGACGCCGTCGCTCGTCCGCAACTCCGAAGGTCATGCACCGATGACGGATCGTCTGTGGGATGAACCTGTTACCATTGATGGAATCGAACAACTTCCTGGCGTCATCTATATCGATAAAAATGGACCCATGAAAGAAATCAGCGACAGCCGAATTGCCGTTCGTGATCCATCGAACAGACAGGTGCGACTCATCTCGCCACCTTGGTACAAAAACTTTGAAAATCCGGGTCTTGGCGACAACGAGTTTATCGTCGTCAAATTCTATAAAACGGCAAACGGATTTGCTGTCGATGAGACGCATCAGACGGATACGGATAAAGTCTATCCGCCGCATGAAACAAATGTCTACGCGACAGCGCTCAGCGGCGACACGAGTTACACGGCAACCCAACAAGCACCCGCAATTTCAGTAGCAAAAACGATGTTTTTCACAGAAGCGCTTGATTCACCAAGCAGAAGTCAAGGTCTCATCGCATATGCATCCAATCGAACGTATCCGGAGCTCTGGAAAGTATTACTGCACGTCTTTACGCAAGATATTCAAAGCACGCGAGTCAATATCGTCAGTCAAACATCGTCGCGCGTGCGGCTCCGATACGTGTTCACGACAAGAAAAGGGATGACGCAATATTGGGAATCAGAACTTGCCCTCTAACGATCAAACGACCCATATCGGGTCGTTTTTTGTTTTGTCGCGACGGCGGAGCAAATCTGGTAAGATGTCATCAAATTCTATGCGCATCATCGCCTTTGCGCGTCATCTCGCCGAACATTCCCGCAGCAAGCTGAGTCACTATCCGATTTTGTTCGCGTTTATCGGCGGAGTCGGCATCATTGTTTTTTGGCGTGGCATCTGGCACACGGCCGATTATGTCATGGAGCATTATTTTTCCGTCGGAGACGTACTGACCAGCAGGAGCTCATTTGCGCTGCCCTGGTGGGACGGTCCAATGTCAATCTTGTTGGGCGGCGTTTTACTGCTCATGACGGGCTTATTTGTCTCCACACTCATCGGCGATGAAATCATCACGTCTGAATTGAAAAAGGAAAAGAAAATGGTGGAAGAATCAGAGAAGGAAGAAGAAAAAACCGTCAAAGAAATCCGTGCACTCAATAGGCGTCTGGCCAATATTGAAAAATTGTTGAAGAAATAGCCGACACACGGCATCATGGTTCTGATCCTATGAACCCACTCCACATAAAAGCTCTCAAATCATCTGTCTTTGGGGCGTTCATTCTTGGTGCGATGGTCTTTCTCCCGGCTGGGACGTGGAATTATTGGCAAGGATGGGCATATATCGCGACGTTTGTTGTTGCGACAACATTGATTACCGTGTCTTTGACGAAATCGAGTCCGGCGTTGCTTGAACGACGCATGAAAGCTGGTCCGACCGCGGAAAAAGATCCGGCACAAAAACTCATCATGACGTATGCGTCGCTTGGGTTTATTGCAGGGATCGTTGTTCCAGCGCTTGATCGACGTTTTGGATGGTCAGCGGCTCCGTCGTATGCCTCCATCATCGGAGATATCTGCATCTTGATCGGCTTTTACATCGTCTATCGCGTGATGAGCCAAAATCAATTCGCGGCATCCACGATTCAGGTTGAAACCAAACAAACCGTCACAACAACGGGCATGTATGCCGTTGTGCGTCATCCGATGTACGCCGGAGCGTTACCAATCCTTCTCTGTACGCCGCTTGCGCTTGGTTCGTGGTGGGGGATGCTCGTTTTTCCGCTCGCATTTCCCGCGCTCGCTCTGCGGCTTTTAAATGAAGAAAAATTTCTCCAAAAAAATCTCGAGGGATACGCGGAGTACATGAAAAAAGTAAAATATCGATTAATCCCATTCATCTGGTAGCCTGATACACTCATCCAATGAGCAAAGAAATTTCAACAGGAACGATCCATAAACTCCCGGCAGACTTCCGAAAAGCGCTGATCTCCTCGCCTGCTGCGTTAAACGTGTGGGAAGACGTCACGCCACTCGCACGCAATGAGTGGATTTGCTGGGTGACATCGGGCAAAAAAGAAGAAACACGAAACATTCGCATCGAAAAAGCGCTTTCGAAACTCAAAGGCGGAATGCGAAGACCTTGTTGTTGGGCTGGCTGTACACACCGTTAAATTGACCAAATGTCAAAAATACTTGACATGCCGTTTGAGATGTAATATATTTCTTACATACTCAATAATCCAATCATATGATTGCACAACCACAGTGGTTTGCTCGTCGGAAATACCTTGGATGGGGATTGTATCCAAAGACCTGGCAAGGATGGGTCTACATCGCCGTGATGATTGCGCTGCTTGTCATCATGTCGTTTGTTCCAACCGTTTCTGCACAAACGGTGCAGACTGTCACGCTGATCTGGGTTGGACTGTGTATCGTTGATATCGCGGATGTCATGGTTCGCATGAATAAAGATGAACGCGAAAAGATCCATGAAGCGTTCGCGGAACGCAATGCATTGTGGGTGATGCTTGCCGTCTTGGTCGTCGCAATTGGATATCAAGCTTCACAAAGCATCGTCAAAACGGGCGCGCCAACGTTTGATCCGTTTATCATTGCCGCCATTTTCGCCGGACTTATTGCCAAAGCGATCACCAACATCTACCTCGATCGTAAAGACTAAGTATGAAAACGCGCATCTCAGAATTCCGCAAAGAGCTTGGCCTGACGCAGGAGGATCTTGCGCAAAAAGTCGACGTCACGCGACAAACCATCATTTCGCTCGAGCAGGGGAAATATAATCCATCGCTCAAACTCGCACACGACATCACCAAAGCCCTCAAACAAAAACAGATCGAGGATGTTTTTGAACTGTGATTCACATCAGCGTATAATGTCCGCATTATGAACCAGGAACAAACACAAAATTTATTACTCGCATTGTTAGCGGTGTGTGTCATTGCGGTTGGCAGCTTGGTCTATACGCAAAGCGCGACATTGGAACAGCAGGCGATGTCACTCCAAGGCATTAATCAACGGTTGACTGCGCTTCAACTAAAAGCTCAAACAACACTTCCGACAGCGGCAACACCTGCAACTGCCACTCCTGCGGTCGCGCCCGCTGTTCAGCCGCCACAAAAAATTGCATTACTCAATTCCTGCAAAACAGCTCCATCTGCATACATTGGCCTGTGTTATGACTATCCGAGCTCCTGGATCCTCACAGGATACAAAACCGAGATGGATCAACGTCCTGCTGTTCGCATCACAAGTGAGCCGGGTCGTTTATTTACCGCTGAAAGCACTGGCGGTCCTGGAACGCCTGGCGTGACCTATTTTCAAAAAGGATATCAAATTAATATCGAAGCGATTACAACAGGATCGGCGAGTGACTATCTTGGTAAAAAAGTCCCGGGCACAATGTATCTTTTTGAGCCGGTTCAACTATGCAACGAAGTCGGCTGTCCTGCCGAACGGTATTATGCGAACGATCTTAGCCGAAACAGTCCATTCTTTGAGATTGATGTAAACTATGATGGCGTTCCAACAGCCGAAGCGCGCGCAAATATCGACACAATCCTAAAGAGCATCGACATCGGACCATAAGAGACAGTCCAGATAACAAAAAATCCCAGCACGTTCGCTGGGATTTTTGATTACTTGCGCTTTTTGGTACACGGTTTGCACAAACAATTCTTTTTCGTAATAAACTCGTTAAAATACTCCTCGCCGTAATCGTAGGTGATTTCTTCACCGTCTTTGATGGGCTTGGTGGAGTAGATGTAGACGCGATTTTTCACAAAACGCACCTCGGCATTCGGTTTGCAGGAATGATTGACGTATCGCGCCGTATTTTGGCGCGTTGCACCAAGAATCGTTTTGCCATTTTCCAAATCAAACAAATACTTTCCGCCGATCTTGTCGGCGATCTCGCTATCAACCAGTTTCCCCCAATATTCGATGATAAATCGCTTCGCGGGGATATCCTCAGCGGCAAAAATCCCAAAACCCGTCGCACTCCGACCAACACGAAATTGAACGACCGTCGGGCGAGGGGATGGAAATGGATGAGGCATAACGTGGCGTCGAGTATACACAAAAAGCAAAAAGAATCAGAGTGGACTTCGGAAGAGCATCAGGTACACTTGTGACAAATGAAACAGCATTCCTATCTCGCTTTGCTCCGCGGCATTAATGTTGGTGGAAACAACATTATCAAGATGACGGCGCTCAAAGCCTGTTTTGAAGACATGGGGTTTTCGGAGGTGAAAACATTCATCCAAAGTGGAAACGTGATTTTTTCATCGCCGGAAAAAGATCTGGACATAATCGAAAAAAATATAGAAAAGACACTATCTGCGGAATTTTCGTATACGGCATGCGTGGTCGTCGTCTCACACGAGATGCTCAAGGCGATTGTGACCAATGCGCCAAAAGGATTTGGCACAAAGCCGGATGTGTATCGATCGGACGTCTTTTTTGTGAAAAATCAGATCTCGACGAAAGACGCTGTCGCAACCATTCCGCTCAACAAAGACGTTGATACAGCTCATGCAAGCGCACATGTGATCTACACGACCAAGCTCATCAGCAAGATAACGCGCAGTCGATTGTCAAAGATTATTTCCTTGCCCTTCTACAAAAGCCTCACTATTCGGAATTGGAACACCACCACAAAGCTCCTCGCGTTGATGGAAGCAGGGGACGAGTCTTGACCTGACCGCAAAAAACAGGTATTCATAGAGCTCCTTCTCTCAACGCCATTTGGCACCACAGAGGGTGACGCATGAGTACGATTGTCGTCGATAAACGTCCGGATGATTACATCGCGTACCTGGACGGCCGCAAGGAAGTCTGGGGATGCGGCGCCAGCGCCTACGAGGCCATTGGCAATCTCGTCAACGGTCACGCCCACATCTTTGGCGTCACCATGGACCGACGGTACATGACCGAGCAGCAGAAGCGAACCTAGCTCAACCCACCACAATGCTGGTGGGTTTTTTCTTCCATAGCGAAGAACGCCAATCTACGCTACGCTACCCGTAACGAAAACCTCGTATTTCTATGAACCCTCTCAGCAGTAAAAAAGTCCTCATTCCCGTCGCCATCATCGTCCTTCTCGTGATCGCGGGCGTGGTCTGGAATATCCGTGGTGCAGCAAAAGCCCCAGCAACAACTGGCAAGACACCAATCACGACACCAGCGCCAAAGCCTGTCGCGCAAGCCGATTACATCTGCAACGGTGACAAAACGTTTAACGCCTCATTTTACGAAGGCACACCCATCCCGGTTCAACCGGGCGAAATGCCAAAACCATCGGGGAGTGTCACGCTCGCATTTAGCGACGGCGAAACACTGACGCTCAACCAAACCATCTCCGCAGACGGCGCACGCTATGCCAATAGCGATGACACGTTCGTCTTTTGGAGCAAGGGGAATGGCGCACAGGTGTTGGAAAATGGCGTAGAAAAAAGCCATGTTGGATGCATGGTGTATGCCAAAGACCCAGGCGGACTCACAAAGGTCTATCACGACGCCACAAACGGCTTTACGATGCGTTATCCAGCCAACAACACGGTCAATGCGACGTACGTCAATCAAGAATTTGGACCAGGCAAAGATATTCCGGGTGTGAAATTTCTGATTCCAGAGACCATGGCCACGGGCACAAATCTCTCCGCCTCGGATACCGGCGTTTCCATTGAATTTGTCACATCCACGGATTGTCAGGCCAACCTCTTTGTCGATGGCGCACCAAAAGCCACAACCGTCACAGAAGCTGGCACGGAATTTTCCGTCGCAACCGCAACACAGGGCGCCGCAGGCAATCGCTACGAGGAAACAGCGTATGCATTCCCAGGATCAACACCATGTGTCGCCGTGCACTATCTCGTCCACTCAACCGTTCTCGAAAACTATCCACCAGGGACGATCACCGCATTTGATCACACCGCGCTCATCAAACAATTTGATGCCATGCGCAAGACACTTATTCGACGATAAACGCTATGCCTAAACGTCCAAGCTCGGTTGATGCCTATATCGCATCAGCTCCAAAAGACGCACAAGCCAAATTACAGGAAATTCGCGCGGCGATCATCAGCGCCGCGCCAAATGCGGAGGAAAAAATCAGCTACGGAATGCCGTACTACAGCTTGAACGGACGGTTGGCCTATTTTCGTCTTGCCAAAACGCATCTCGGTCTCTACATCCCGCCGCCAATCATCCCAGATCTCGAAAAAGAACTCACAGACTACGTGACGGCCAAATCAACGATCCAATTTCCGCTCACCAAAAAGCTACCAATCACGCTCATCAAAAAACTCGTCAAAGCCAGAGCAAAGTACAATTCTCTATAAAGATCCTTCGCTTCGCTCAGGATGACGAACCAATCTGAGCTCGTCATTCTGAACGGAGCAGAAGCGAAGTGAAGAATCTTCAAATTCATGGCTAGTTTTAAAACGCACATTTCATTTGGAATCGCGTTAGGAGTAGCGGCGGTCATGGCGACCGCCGTATTTTCGTTAGCGCCAACACACGATGTGAGCCTGTATGCGTTCGTCGCGCTCGCGGCCATCGTTGGCGCTATTTTGCCGGACATGGACAGTGATACGGGTTTACCTGTCACGGTCACCTTTGGCTCGCTCACACTGGTCAGCGGCGAAGTTTCGCTGTTGTACGCGCTCAAACATCTGCCGCATGACTCGTGGCAATGTTACGCCGTTCCCGTCATCTCGATGCTCATCGCGTGGTTTGTCGTTGGTGGGCTGTTTAAAAAATTCACGGTCCATCGCGGCATGGCACATTCCATTCCTGCGGCGCTCGTTGCTGGTCTGGTCACGTTTTTCGCAACCACGCACGCTGGTCATGCGGATTGGGATGCGTTTCTCATGAGTCTGGCCATGACGGCGGGATATCTGTTGCATCTCATTCTCGACGAAATCAACTCGGCGGTGAACTTTCATGGTACGCCGTTTGTCCCAAATGCCGCACTTGGCAGTGCCTTAAAACTTACGTCAAAAAGCACGGGGGCGAACATCGTCGTCTACGGCGCGTTACTCGTCACGATTTTTCTCAATTTCGAAAAATTTTCCGCATTGTTTGCGGAACTTGCCAAAGCCACAGCCAGCCATTGATCAAAAAGGGGATCCGGCGTATGCTCTTTTCACTTTTTCATGGTGATTCGATCGCTCCGTCGTGCCTGGCAGGACCCCTTTTATCGTCATTCGGCGGTGCTGTTCAGCGCATCCCTGATTGTGGCATTTTTAAACTACTTGCTGCATCCCATTTTGGCGCGCATGTTGCCATTGCATGAATTTGGGGACGTCGAGGCATTGTTGGCGCTCTACGGCATGCTTGCCACGCTCATGAGCGGCTTTTCCATTGCCACGGTGCACGCGTCCGTGAACTGTGAAGACAAGGCCGAGTGCTCCGCTGTCGTCGCATCGCTGCAAAAAACAGCACTCATCCTCATTGGATCTGTGTTTCTCGTCCTCGTCATCAGCTCGCGCTTCCTCGCGTCGCAATTACACTTTTCGAGCGCGTGGTTGTTTGTCGTTCTTGGCGTCATCCTGTTCGCAAACACCCTGCAATCGTTTCGCATGAGCTATTTGCAGGGACAACGCATGTTTCCAACGATGTCCATCGCCAACATCATCAGCTCGGGTGGACGATTGGCCTTGGCGGCACTCGGTGTATGGGTGGGTTGGCACGCATTTGGTGCGGCGGTTGGGATTTTGTGCGCGCTCCTCATCTCACTGGCCTTTACGAGCTGGAAAACGCGCCACGCATTAACCGCAC
Organism: Candidatus Uhrbacteria bacterium; assembly: GCA_903893445.1. Classification (GTDB taxonomy): domain Bacteria; phylum Patescibacteriota; class Patescibacteriia; order 2-12-FULL-60-25; family 2-12-FULL-60-25; genus CAITMG01. The sequence continues at coordinate 19,756 of CAITMG010000033.1, forward strand.
ACACGCAAGGACTGGGCAAAGAGCGCGTTCGCGAGGAATTATCTCTCGTCGGATTTTTTGCGATTTCCACGATTTTCGTCACGATTCTCTACAATACGGACATTATTGTCGTAAAACGCTTTTTTGCGCCTGATGTCGCCGGGTTGTATAGCGGCATTTCCACGATCGCAAATATTGTTCTCTTTTTAACCTCCTCATTTGCGGCGGTTCTCCTTTCGTCCGTCAAACGATCGCACAATGTTGATGAACGACGCCGCGCATTCATGAAAGCGATCAAACTCATCGGAGGCGGGGGAGGCGTATTTACCATCGTTTGCCTGATATTTGCGGCGCCAATTACCACGCTACTCATGGGTTCGCGATACCTGGGAATGGCGTATTTACTGCCATGGCTCGTCACGGCATTCTTTTTTTCAAGTTTGGCCAATGTCTGTATTAACTTTGCCATCGCACTACGTCAAAAGGGTTTGATTCCGCTCGCGCTTTGTGTAAGCTTCGTCCTCGTTACCTTAATTGCATTCCGACATGGTTCGCCGTTGGAAATCGCGCAAAACTATCTCATCGTCAATATTCTTGCCGCCATTGGCACCGGAATCTTCATTTCCCGTCATTTGATCCCCGAAAAAACGTAATATGTCTTCGCTCACCATCGTCATCCCAGCTCACAACGAAGAGGCGAACATTGTTCCCGTCTTTTCCGCCATCTCACGCGTTATGCAGACGTGCGAGGGGATCGATTGGAATATTTTGTTTGTCGATGATGGCAGTACGGATTCCACAATCCAGTGCATTAAAACGCTCGCGGAAAAAGAATCCCACGTCCAATTTATCGAATTTTCGCGCAACTTTGGCAAAGAAACCGCCACAACCGCCGGTTTGCATCACGCAACAGGCGACGCCGCGATCGTCATGGACGCAGATTTGCAACATCCGCCAGAGCTCATCCCGATTTTCATCGAAAAATGGAAAAACGGCGCAGACATGGTCATTGGCGTCCGCGAAAGCAACACGGGCGAAGGATTGATCAAAAAAATCGGCTCGTTTGCGTTTAATCGCCTCATGATCACGATCAGCGAGACAAAGATGATCCAACGCGAAACCGATTACCGTCTCGTGAGCAGACCGGTGCTTGATGCGTTTCAACAATTCACGGAACGCGGCCGCATGACACGCGGATTGCTCAACTGGCTCGGTTTTCACCGCGACACCGTCCCATTTACCGCCGCCGCTCGCGAAAACGGCGTCGCATCCTACAGCCCAGCAAAACTCGTCCAACTCGCGATCAACTATTTTCTCTCACATAGCTTGTTTCCACTAAAAATTGCGGGATATTTGGGCATGCTCATCAGCATTACCGCTGGTCCTACGTTGTGTTTTATGATGATTGATCGTTATTTGCTTGGTGACCCATGGCATTTCAAATTCTCTGGCCCGGCGATCCTCGCCGTCCTTAATCTGTCGCTCATCGGCATCGTGTTGACGTGTCTAGGTCTTGTCGCGCTGTACATCGGAACCATCCATCGAGAATCGATGAACAGACCGTTGTATGTGATTCGAGCAAAAAACGTGTAGGTATGCGGAGTCTTTGGTGTACATGGAAGGATCGACAGCATCCGCTCGCCGGCGGCGCAGAAGACGTGAATGAAGAAATCGCCAAACGACTCGTCCGCGACGGACACGAGGTCATCTTTCTCGTTGGCGGATTTGCTGGAGGAAAGCCAGAAGAGACTCGCGACGGTTTCCGGATCATTCGCGTCGGTGGACGCGTAAGCGTGTATTGGAAAGCATATCAATATTATAAAAAACATCTCCACGGTTGGGCGGATCAGGTGATTGACGAAATCAATACCATCCCATTTTTCGCCGGATTCTATGCCAAAGAACCGGTCACGCTCTTCATCCATCAATTGGCGCGCGAAATTTGGTTCTACGAAATGATTTTTCCGCTCAGCCTCGTCGGATATCTCGCAGAACCAATATATTTGTGGATGCTCCGCAACCATCGCGTAATCACGGTGTCAGAAAGTACAAAAAAAGACCTCCAGCGATTCGGATTCACAGCAAAAGACATTCATATCATTAGCGAAGGGATTGAGATGGAACCTGCAAGCGACCTCGCGCACCTCCACAAAGCACCATCACCAACGATGCTCGCGCTTGGCACGATGCGATCCATGAAGCGCACAACGCACATTATCCGGGCCTTCGAAGTTGCTAAACAGCAACTTCCTGATCTCAAACTCATTATCGCCGGATTCGCGGAAGGGAAATATGGAAAAAAAGCGATCACAATGATGCAGGAATCCCCAAACGCGAAAGACATCACGTATCTCGGCCCGGTTTCCAAAGAAAAGAAAAAGGAACTCCTGCAAACATCGCACGTCTTGTGTGTGACGTCTGTGAAAGAAGGTTGGGGACTGGTTGTGACGGAAGCAAACAGCCAAGGCACGCCAGCCATCGTCTACAACGTCGATGGATTACGCGATAGTGTGAAGAATGGAGAGACCGGAATCGTTTGTATGAAAAATACGCCGAAAGCGCTGGGTGCATCCATCGCAACACTCTTGAAAGACACCCAGACCTACGAGCGATTACGAGCAAACGCGTGGGAATGGAGCAAACAAAATAAATTTGAACGCTCGTATAACGAATTTCTCGCAAACCTGTAAGGTATATCACCGCTATGAAAATACACCCAATCCTCAAAGGAACACTTGTGATCGTCGGAATCGTCGGTGTGAGCTTCTTGCTCAAAACCATTCTTGTTCCCAAAACGAAACAGTCGCCCCAACAAGGAGCAGCAACCACCGGAGACAATAAATCGAGCTCACAAACCGGACAAAAGGGAATCGTTTCCATTATTTTTGATGACGAAGATCCAACAATCTATTCTGAAGGATTTACCAGAATGCGTGCACTGGGGTTGAAAGGGACGAACTACATCAACTCGAGCTCTATCGGCAAACCGGGGTCACTGACAAAAAAACAAGTCCAGGAAATGTATGATGCCGGATGGACAATTGGCAATCATGGAAAAATTCACTGGGATTTAACAAAACGATCGGATCAAGAAGTTATTGACATCGCAAAACAAGGCGAAGAAGCCATTATAAAAAATGGCTGGCCGCGCGGTGCGGATGACTTTTGTCCGCCGTTTAATGCAATCAATGATCATGTACGTGAGTTGATCGCTCCGTATGTCTTTTCTTTAACAAACGACAAAGAGGATCTTAATACACTGCCGGTAGACATTCGGAATATTTCACGCAAAGGCGTAGCGAATAACCCGCCAGCCGTGGTCAAAAATTGGATTGATCAAGCCATTAAAAATGGTGAATATCTCCATTTGAATTTCCACAAAATCGGTATCGGTAACACGGTTGATTACCGCGCAGAAGACTTTCAATCCGTCATGGACTACATTGCGCAAAAACAAAAGGAAGGAACGCTGGAAGTAATGACAATGGACGAATTTAGCCACTCTTCCTACGCAACAAACACAAGAGCGCTATGAACAAACGAATAACCGAACTCCTCAAGGAGCACGATTTCAATAAGACTCTCCTCATCGGATACTACGGTGGGGGGAATTTTGGTGATGAGCTCCTACTGGAAATCGTCATCAACCTTTTCCAGAAGTTTGGCTATTCCTCAACAGAAATCTTTTACCTCTGGTACATTAGCTATAAAGAGTTTCATCGTAACGTCAAAGGCGTTCGCGTCATCCCAAAAGAGAAAAAAGTATGGGGCATGCTCGCAAGCATCGTCAGATCGAAGAATATTCTCGTGGGTGGAGGTGGGATTTGGGGTCTCGATTTTAACAATAACGTCCTCGCTCTAAGTATTATACTTTTTCTTAGCCGCTTTTTGCTTGGAAAGAAAATCTTCCTTGTTGGTATTGGATATTATTCGTCCACAACAAAACTGGGTAACTTTGGCGCATGGCTAACGGCAAAAGCGAGTACGGAAATCATCGCAAGAGATGAAGAAACATTCAATAATTTCAAAAAATTTCAAAAAAATACGTACGTTGATACGGATCTCGCATTCTATTTACCCGAGTTGAGTCTCGCGCCCTATACGGAAGATGCGGAACGTTTCATTCAAAAAATTTCGTCCGATAAAAAGAAGATCTTCCTCACAATCAGACGATTTGGTGGGGGACGGGGAGCTGCCTACATGACAGCGCTACGTGAAGTGATCAAAAACAACCGAGACAAACAAATTATTCTTGCGATGCTTGAAACGTCATCTATCGATGTCGAGGGACGGTCTTTTACAAGTGAGGTGCAATCTCAATTTCCTACGGTCACAATACTACCCTTTTCCTACAACCCAATTCTGCTCTATCTGTTCTTTAGAAAAGAAGCGAAGCAGATACTTGTGATTTCACCACAATTTCACGGCCAATTGCTCGCAATCTTAACAGGAGCACGATTTTTTCCAATCTCGTATGACAATAAAAATCGAGAGCTCTTTCAACGAAACAGCATCACATCGTTCACCGAAATCGAAAACATAAACGCCCAAAACCTACAGACCTGGATCGATCAGTCGTATGGGTAGTCTGTTTTTCCTTGCGAGTGGCGACTTCTCCTTCCCATTTCAGTTTTGGGATTTTTTGGTTCAACATATTTACGTGTGGTCATTCAACGCAGGTGCACTAAATTTTGATGGCATTCTGCGATTATTCGTCCGTTTACCGATGTTCGCGATCTTTTACGCGACGGACAATGTCACATCATCCTACGCGTACCTTTTCCTTATTAGCGCCGTGCTATTTTTTGGTTTTATCTATTTTGTGCGGGAATTTTTGAAAATCCAAAAGAGATCCATTCAAGTACTCGTAGCGCTTCTTTTAACCTTGAATCCAATATTCCTAGGAAACACTGCCAAGATTGGACTTGTCCTTGCTGCGGGCATGCTCCCATTGCTGCTGGCATTTGTTGAAAAATACGTTGAAACGAAAAAACCTACCTATCTTATTTTTATCGTTTTTGCTTGGAATATTTCTTTACTCCATCCGTATTGCTTTGTCGTAAATTTTGGATGTTCTGCAGTCTATTTTCTCGCCAAGATTTGTTCATGGCAAACGGCTAAGAGCGTCCTTTTGAGTGGACTAAAAGCACTTGGCGCGTTCTTTTTGTTGAGTGTCTATTTCATCCTTCCACTCCTGAGCATCGGAACGTTGGATAAAGGGGCTATTTTAGGAAATATCGGCGGCGGAACAGTGAATTACGCCGATCTGGTCAGTTACTCAAACACGGGTAACGTCTTAAACGCATTTCTTTTTTCAAAAGATGTTTTTCAAGATTTTGAATTCTACACAGTAAATGGAAAAACGATCTACGTCATAGGAATGCTCATCCTGTATGCCGTTATATTTACGATATTATTTCTCCATAAGGTAACCAGCAAAGAAAAAGAATCAAATGGAAAAATACTCATTCTCCTCAGCTTCTTTCTTCTGACGATTCTTTTCGCGACAGGGACATTCTTAGGTATTGATCACGTAATTACAGCGATCATTCGTGCTCCTGGAGGATGGGCTTTTCGGTCTCCGTTAAAATGGCAACTGTATACGCCGGTTGCATTTTTTGGATTACTCGCACTCAGTCTCTCAAGAATACGCACAAAACGAAACCTGATTTTTGCAAGTATTGTCACACTTATAGCGTTTTTTTGTATAAATACGCACATTTTTACAAACATCTTTACTCAGTTCATCACGCCAAGGTCAATTCAGTCTTTTCAAGACGTTGAATCTGAAATCCAGGGAAAAAATACAAATATCCTCCTTGTACAGGACGCAAACTATTTTGCTTGGGCAAAAGAAAACAACGATGCGCTCCTTGAATTAAATCAGGTTTTCAACACGGAAACGATTCAGTCAAAATACGTGAACCGAAACAGCCTCAGTTCTATTTCGATCAATGGTTTTCAATACATCATGTCATTCGATGCGAAAGATCGCTTTGATGGTTTTGAGTTATGGAAAACACCAATGAACGGAAAAGTCCGTCTATTTCGAAACACAACACCAAGTCCATTTTTCTTTTCTTTTGCTGCCGCTTGTAATGCAACCCGCGCAAACACGACAAATCCGATGGGCGCAACACAAAATGAAATTGCTTGTCAGCATATTCAAATTTCACCAAAGACAAGCACACGTATTCCAGGATCAACTGACATCACAACCCCATTTTTCGATCCAAGCGCGATCAATATCACGGGGATACCATCAGTCATAGAAGCAAACTTCGATGTACAGTCCGATTCAGAACAGACACGCATCGTGATACCTAAAACTGTTCTAGATACCTCGCATATTCCGCTTATTGAAGGCTCGAACTTAACAACAACAACAGTGCCGTACCTTCAATTCCCAATTGAAACGTTACTTGGTCATAATCCGCTCCAATTGCGATCAGAGGTAAACCGTTTTGAGAATAAAATAAAAAATGGTTCTTTTGAAAAAGGTTTGTGGCAAAATAATGTTGAAGATTGCAATAAATCTGATACGAACGGCTCAATCAAGATGCTGTTAGACGAGGATCAGGGTAATAAATCTCTGCAACTCGAAGCGCTTCATCATGCCGCGTGCACATCGCAGCAGATAACGGTAAAACCAAATACGACGTATCTCCTGCGTTTCGATTATCAAAGCCCAAATCGATCAACAGCAAAATACCTCATCCGATTCAACGGCAAACAGGCAACGAGCACAAGCGCAGTTTTCCCCGTCACGGACACGACTTGGCACACGACTTCGCAGTTTGTTCAGATCCCGGAAAATACGACGTCCATCCGTCTGTATCTGTATGCACGTGAGACGGATCAAAAAACAAATATGATCAATCGGTATGACAACGTTTCGCTCATCGAGATCCCAACAGGAATAAAAGACATCACCGTCATCACCGAACCAACCCAAAAACTCGTCGAACCTTCTTCCACCACGTTCGAGATCATCAATCCCACAAAGAAAATCGTTCACATCAAAGGCGCAACCACGCCATTCTTCCTTGGAATGTCGGAAAGCTACCACGATAAATGGCAAGCGCAGTTTGATGATGCCAATGTTCATGGCTGGCTCAATTCCTGGTCGCCATTGGCAAAACCACATCGTATTAATGATGACGCGCATGTGAAGTTAGATGGATTTCTCAACGCCTGGTACATCGATACGAGCGAGTATTGCGAAAAACAGCAGCTGTGCCACAAAAATCCGGACGGATCGTACGACATCGACATGGTCATTGAGTTTTTCCCGCAACGCTGGTTCTATTTGGGCCTCGGAATCTCTGGGACGACATTTGCGGGATGTATTGGATATCTCGTGTACGACGGCATCCGCAGTTGGCGCAAACGAAAGAAAGAGCAAACGCAAATCGCATGAACGTGAAAGAATCACTGCAACGACGCATCCGTGCGGCGCAAGCAACGATCAAGCAGGGGATGACGAAGGTCGTCTCGGATATTCGGCACAAGCCGTTGCGTTTGGTTGCTGTGATGATTGTGAGCGTGGTGTTGGGGATCGTGATGGGTCCGCGCGCGGGCGTGTTGTGGTTTTTGTTTTTGAGTTTTGCGGTGTACGAATGGGAAAATCGCGTGGTTGGCGTATTGGCGCTGATGTCGCTCGCGTCTTGCCCGGTGCTTTTGTCACTCAATCAAAACGATTGGGCAGAGGTGATGGCAGAGTGGGCCTACTTTTTCCTCGTGATCACCGTGATCTTGCAACTCATCGAATACAAACGTCACCCAGATCGCTTTGCGGAGGAAGGGGACACAGAAGAAGAACCAACAAAAACAACGACAGAAGCATCTCATCCCGAGCCGGAAATCATTGCGATGAAGGCACGGCCCGTTAAATTGTTTGCGTTTGTCGAAAAACTGACGCCAAAAACGATTCGTATCATCCTGATAGTCGCTGTCACGTGTCTCGCGATTGTGATTCTTGGAAAATTGTTGTTGCCTGGATACGTGTTAACGCTCGACATGTTGATGGTGCCAAAAATTCCGTGGCCAACGATTCAGGCAGGGAATTTTTTAAACGCATATCCGTTTAAAATTCTGCTCTTTATCTTTGGATTGGCATTGCCAGGTTGGGTTGTGCAAAAAATCACGTTGCTTGCGCTGTTTATCGCGATTCCGTCCATTGCGTATCATTTTCTCGTGGAAACCGACTCGCGCGTGGCGCGCATCTGGGTCGCGCTCGCGTACACGCTCAACCCGTTTGTGTACACGCGATTCCTGGCTGGTCAGTGGATGATCTTGTGCGCATACGCGCTGCTCCCGCTGGTTGTGACGTTCGCAAAAAAGCGCAGTCCGTGGCTGGGTGCGATCTTGGCGCTGGTGTTTCTCTTTTCGATTCATCTAGGTGTGATGGCTCTGCTCATTGCGGCCATCACGGCATTCGCATCAACACCAACCACCAAACAAACCGGGAAAAAGCGCTGGATCGCGGCAGGGATTGTGATGGGTTCTTTCCTCGTTCTCACATCATATTGGATGATGCCGTATCTGTTTCATCAGGATCAATCGATTCTCAACGTCTTTGATATCCGGCACGAAGTCGCCTTTCGCACGGCCGGCGATGGAGCGGTTGGCGTTTTGACCAATGTGCTCGGCGGATATGGATTTTGGGCGGAACGTGATGCGTGGGCAAAGCAGTTTGCGTGGGCGAAATCTGTTCCCGTATTGGCAATTCCCACAGGACTCATTCTTGCGGGGATGATCATCTTTGGGTTTATCGCGCTCGTTCGACGAAAAGAAACGAGCAAATACGCGATGGCGATGCTCACGATTGGGATCGCGGCGTTTATTTTTTCGTGTGGCGTGGGTGATTCACCGTTTCGCGACGTCAATCAATGGTTGTTTGATCACATCGGCTTTTGGCGTGGGTTTCGCGATAGTCAAAAATGGAGCTCGGTGGTAATGATGATCTACGTCGCGTTGGGCGGAGCAGGGATCGCGGCGCTTCAATCCATCACAAAACCATCACGCTTCGTGACATGGACGCGAAAGGGCGCCGTGAGTCTCGCGTTTATCGCCATTCCGCTCTACAGCTTTCCCATGCTCTTCGGATTTTGGAATCAATTGCATCCTGTTTGGTATCCGCAAGCATGGGAAAAGACC
>CAITMG010000034.1 GCA_903893445.1 Candidatus Uhrbacteria bacterium
AGTCATACGAGCGAACGGTTCGTGTGTTTATTTGTCCGGTGCAATTTATGGCCGACAAAATGACGGCATGGGGAGAGCCATCATCAAAAATGATGGTGATTCCAAATGCGGTTGATCTGTCGCCAGTACCAGCGACGCGTGATGGGGGATATCTCTTTATCGCCGCACGATTGTCGCAGGAAAAAGGTCACGAAGCGTTGATTCGAGCGATGGCGCAAGTGCCAGAGATGAAGCTTAAAATCGCGGGCATTGGCCCAGAAGAATCGCGATTACGCGCACTCACCACATCACTCAATGCAACGAATGTGGAGTTTTTAGGATTTCTTCGTCGATCAGAGCATCAATCCGTGTGGCGTCGAGCCGCGGCCATGGTTGCGCCAAGCGTGTGGTACGAAAACGCCCCGTTATCTGTCCTCGAGGCCATGGCGGATGGTTTGCCGATCCTCGCGTCACGCATCGGTGGCTTGCCGGAATTGGTTGGACATGGAGAAAATGGCCTGCTCGTTGATCCGGGCAATGTCGACGCATGGGTTGAGGCGATTCGAGAATTTGCCCAAACGCCCGAGGAAATTCGCTCACATTTGGCTCAAGAAAGCCGAAATCGCGTTGTCGAGCGGTTTAGCTGGGAGATGCATCTCGCGAGTCTGCAAGAGGCGTATCATCGCGCGGGCGTTCCCCGTTGACAAAAGTCAATTTTACTGCTAGTTTTAGCAGAAATATGAAATGGCATGCGGTCGCTGTCGCCAGCATATTCGCCGCGGTGGTCTCAACCGGGCTGATTTCGGCTGCGCAGGCAACGAGCGCGGTGCCAGGGTCTCCACCGATCATCAATCCGTATTTTGATTGGGGAATGGCGGATAGTGATATGCCAGCTCTCGCAAAATGGGATGTGGTTGTGCTGGATGCGGATCAATCAACAAACAGTCCGGATAAAATTCGCAAGCTTCGTGAATTAAATCCAAAGATTAAAATTTTAGCGTATGTCGCATCGGAAGAAATTTCTGATGCTCGATTTAACGAGCCAACGAATTATCCCAACGGATGGCTCGCCTCGCAGATGCATGCGGAGTATGAACTCCATGATGCACAGGGGAATCGAGATTATTTTTGGCAAGGTTCGCGCATGGTGAATGTGACAGATCTCGGCCCAACCGCGCCAGATGGTTCACGATGGAATACATTTTTACCGCAGTACATTCACGATCACGTTCTCTCGACGGGGATGTGGGATGGGATTTTTTTAGATAATTGCTTTGATGCCGTGTCCTATTACGCCAAGACGCCGGTTGATTTGAATCGTGATGGCGTCGCAGATACAAAAGATGCTCAGGATAGTGCCTGGCGTGCCGGCATGACAAAAATCATCAACAAAATTCACGAGCAGAATCCAAATATTTTGTTGATGGGAAACGGTGGTGCGTATTATGCGAGCAAATTGAATGGCGCATTTTTTGAAGGCTTTCCAAGTTACGATTGGGCGACAAATTGGAAAGAATTTCGCAATTCCGTAGCGCAAAATGTAAAGCCGACGCTTGCAAGTATCAACGTCAATACAAAATACGACGTGAATCCGACGAATTATCAGTTGATGCGTTTTGGGTTAGCGAGTGCGTTGGTTGGCGGAGGATATTTTTCCTTCGACAACATGCAGCATCACACGCTGTGGTGGTATGACGAGTATGATGTCCCGCTGGGTTCATCGCGCGCGGCCGCGCATCAGATCGCGGGCACCTTGTGGTCGCGTGATTTTCAACATGGTATCGCGGTCGTCAATGCAACCAATGCGATGCAACACGTTCCATTGCCAGGCGTGTTTGAAAAAATTCGTGGCACGCAAGATCGTTCAATGAACGATGGTTCGCTTGTCACAAGTATCGACCTCGCATCAAAAGATGGAGCGATTTTGATTCGCCAATCCGAACCGCAGGAAATTATCGGAAGCGCCTATCCAAACGGTTCATTTATGCGCATGGTGGATGCCAGTGGTCAGCAGATTCAAAATGGTTTTTTTGCACAACGGACGGACGCGCCCAGTGGCGCGACCGTCTTAACGGCACCCTTGCATCCAAGTCTCTCAAATGAACTGGTGATTGCGGAAAAAGGTGTTGTGCGAGTTGTCTCGTCAGCAGCATCGACATCATTTTTTCCATTTGGAAAAACATACGCCGGTGATATCTCGATCGCCGCAGGAAACACAAATCGATCACCGGAAAGTGAATTGGTTGTTGGTCGCGGCACGGGTGCGTCGCCAGAGGTGGCCGTGATGACGCCGGATGGAAAAACGTTGGTTCGTTGGAATGCGTATCAACCAAAATTTTCCGGAGGCGTTCGCGTGGCGATTGGGGATCTCAACGGGGATGGCTTGAATGAGATTGTGACGGGCGCAGGACCTGGCGGTGGGCCGCATATCCGTATTTGGAAAACGGATGGCACCACGTGGGGCGGCAGTTTTTTTGCCTTTGATGAAAGCGAACGCGGCGGTGTGCAAATTGCCGTTGGCGATGTGGATGGTGATGGAAAAGATGAAATCGTTGCGGCCTCGGGTCAGGGTTCAATCCCGCGAGTGCGCATCTTTGACGGTCACGGTACACTCAAGAAAGAAATTTCTTTTGGAACAAAGCCGATCGCCGCAGGATTACAGGTTGCGGTTTCCGATATGAACGGCGATGGGAAAAAAGAAATTCTTGTGAGCGGTATTCCGTTGTTCTAACGATATGGAACCTACATCGCACAACACCTCGCGTCATCGCAGTACGGGCATCGCGCATCACACGAGCACGGTCGCATTAACGACCGCGCGATCGTTGACGTCACACTTGCGTCGTCGATATCACGAGCGATACAAGGCAAAGTATCAACGATACAAATTATTGTTTGCCATGGATCTGTTTCTTGTTGGTTTTGCGGTTGCGTTGATCGTCTTTATTGCCGTGATGACGTTTCGAGGGTTTCAAACGCCGTCATTAGGGATCGATGTCAATGTCCAAACGGCGCTCATCCATTCCGCGGATGTGACGCCCGTTGATTTTCGCGTGCGCGTCACGGATGGCGCATCACACGAAGGTGTGAGTTTGCTTTGGAAAAAACCAGCATGGGTCGATGTCATTTCATCTCAACCGCAAATGACCAACGCCGGGGAAATCTATTTGGGATCCATGCGACCGTTTGAATCACGAGATATTCACTTTTTGATTCGCGTCAAAGCGGTCACAGGAACCGTGTTGCCATTTGATGGTGTGCTTCATCAGTACGCACTCTTTGGGATACCGCAGTACGCGAATGTTTCTGCCGGAAGCTGGACGATTAGTTCAAGCTCGGTGCGTGTCGATGTTCCCGTAAAAGGTGATGGAATTGTTTCCGGTGGATCGTTTCCGTTGGTTGTTGCAAATGACGGGAATGCAAATGCGCCGCTCGAAACATTGCGACTGACACAGCATGATGGCGCACCAAATGCCACGATCAATAACGGGGAAACGTTTTTAACAATGACGGATCTTGCACCAAAATCAAAGCGTGTCGTGTTTGTGGATCTTGGTGCGACCAGTGCAACAAGCGTTCATCTGCGTTGGGAGTTGCAAGATAGCGCACAAGCCGTTGATGCAGGGGAGCAGACGCTTGCCGTGCGTCGCGGGATTGATGTTCGCATCACAGATCCGTTGACATGGATCCCGGCAAAAGCAGAGGCTATGGTTTCGTATCAAAATGGAACGCATCCGGCACGCGTGTTCGTTGAGCATCCGTTGTTGCGAGATGCATCATCAACAGCATCGTATCGATTGTACGCGTTACAGCCGGGCGATGGGACGGTCTCGATTCCACTCGATGCTGGTCGAACGTCATCATCGTCACGATGGAGCGCACTTCCAATTCAAGATGATGAGGGGAGCTCAACATTTGGTGTGCGATCGATTGGTTCCATCACCGCGGCCGTCCCATTTGCTGCAGATGCTCGCTACTACACGGCGGCTGGTGATCAGGTGGGGATTGGGCCACTGCCTCCGCAAGTTGGAAAGACAACATCCTATTGGGTCGTGTGGAGCGTTGGGCCGACGGAAACAGATCTGACAAATGTCGTCATGCATGCAACGTTGCCATCGCATGTTCAAGCCACCGGAAAATTTGCTTCTGCAGACGGTGGTGCGTTTTCATCTGATGCGTCTTCTGTGACGTGGTCATTGCCCGTTCTCTCAGCGACGCATGGCGAAGCCGTGACGTTTGCCTTTGAGGTGGCGTACACACCGTCTGTCGACCAACGAGGCTCGATACCAACAATCGTTAACGTGAGTACGCTTCATGCGACAGATGTGCAAACAAATGAATCCGTCGTTGGGTTAGCACCGATCGTGACAACAGATCTCCAAAAGGACGCCAAGGCGTCCGGCAAGGGGAGTGTTCGTTAAGTTGATTGTGGGGCGCGTGGCGAGAACTTTGGATTACGAATTTTCCACTGCGAAACCCACTGACCAATGCCCTCGGTATCGCGTTTTGTTCGCGCGGCCGTGCTCCGTTGTGACCAGTTGACGAGTGATTCAAATTGAATTTTGTACCGTCCGCGAACAACGATGTAGCGAAGTTCGCCAGTGGTGATCGCGCGTCGAATCGTGCGCTGATGGATGCCAAAAAGACGCGAAGCTTCGGAAATCGAGACCCGAATAACGTTTGATTCCGTGTCATTTAATGATGGGTTTTGGGTGATCACATCGGCCATATGGGGAGAATGTGCCATAAAACAGCTATTTTGTCAACAATAGTGTAGACAAAATGGGAGCCTTAGACCATTGCCAAAAAGCCGATAAACGGCTACGATGGCTGCTATCTGTCATGACAAATCTCGTCGACAGCTACCTCCTTTTCCGCATCCGAGCGAAGCGGGATCCTGAGGCTTTTGCCCGAATTTACGACCGATATGTCGAGGCGATCTACCGATTCGCCTTTTTGAAGTTGCCTGGCGAAGAAGAGGCGAAGGATGTGACGGCGGAAACGTTTACGCGCGTCTGGCAATACCTCAATGAAAACAAAGAAGTCACGCATATTCGCGCCCTGCTCTACCGCATCGCCCGAAATTTAATTGCGGATTATTACCGAGCCGAGGGTGGAATGGTGCGCATTTCCCTTGATAATGTCTCGTCCGATGGATCGTCTGTAACGTTTGAGGGTGATTCTCCGTCTCACTTAGTACAGGGGTCTGACAGCGATAGCGGATCTGGTCGTCGTCTCATTGAGGCGCGAGCAGATTTCGCCCTCGTCCTCCGTCAACTGGAAACCCTCAAAGATGACTATCGCGACGTTGTGACGCTCCGGCTGATCGACGATCTCCCATTCAATGTCATCGCGGATGTCCTTGAAAAGACTCCGACGCACGTACGTGTCATTTACCATCGCGCCATGAAAATGCTCCGCGAAGGCACAGATCCCACGCCATGAGCTCCGAACTCCACAAGCGACTCCAGTCGCTCCGCTCCACTGAGCGCCGCATCAAACCAGATGCGGTGTGGATTCGTGCAACGCGCGCCACGCTGTTAATGCAGGTGGGGAACACCTTGCCTACAAAACGCGTTTCAATCGTTGAGGGGACGCAGCAGGTCGTTCGTCATTTCTTCATTTCAAATCTCTCCGGCGTCTTGCGAAAGCCAGTCATGGCATTTGTATCGCTCCTCGCCGTGGTTGCTGGTGGGTCATTCATGTCTGTTTCTGCGGCTGAGCGTTCCTTGCCAGGAGACTTTTTCTACGGATTAAAGCTGGCGACCGAACAGGCACAGCTCGCCATGACTAGCTCAAAGGACGAAAAACTAAAACTCAAAACAGAGTTCACGACACGACGGGTCGGTGAACTCAAAAAAGTCGCGGCAGATTCAAAGACCGACGGAACAAACAACGGAGCGCGGATCAAACAGGTTGCCGAGATCCTCAAGAGCGACTTAAACACACTCAAACAGCAACTCAGTGACGTGAAGCAAGATGGTTCCTCTGAATCAGTGGTCGCCGCAGCAAAACTGGTTGATCAAAAAACAAACGAAGTGATCACGGCGCTGCAGGAATCAAAAGCAGATGTCTCACCAGACGCAAAGGCCGCCGTGACTGATGCACAATCCGCCGCCGCAGACGCCTCCGTCAACGCGATCGAGGTTCTCGTCGAAAAGCATCAAGAGTCAAACGATGTCGTCCCGGTGCAAGATGTGACGGATGCGATTCAAAACCACGCCAACGCCGTCGCAAATGCAACACAGGATTCGCAGATGCCACTTGAACTGCAAGGAGTCACATCAACGCTCCTCATGTCCACATCAACAACCGTCGCATCCTTTGTGCAAACACTCTCCACGAGCACGGTTGAAACAGTCTCTTCAACCGCGGCGCTTCCAGGGATCGTGGACCAAGTCAAAGATCTGACAACGCAAGCCTTCACACTGCAAAAAGAAAAAGATCAAAAAGACGCACAGCAGGCAGCGGACGGTGGCACACAGACCGGATCCGCAAGCTCAACGTCACTTGTGCCAACGGATACATCGACAACATCAACATCTTCTTCGCCGCCGGTGCAGTAATCACTCGCTGATTACTCACCTCGCAGGGCGCCGCTCCGGTATTTTTACTGGAGAGTCTCCCTGGCGGGTGGGGCAATCCCACAAGCCGTCCTCCGACGTAACGTCGGAGGGGAAGTCCGTTACACATCCTCGCCACCCATTCGACAACAAAGGTCGAACCTCCGATGCAAGTCGGAGACGTCGAATGTCTATTATTCAAATCAAAAAACACTAGCCTATTGATTCCTTTACTGGGATCGGTAGGTGACATTCAACCCGAAAAGGGTTTCTATGGTCAATTCTCTTAAAAAAGCAGTTTCTACGTTCGTCACCTTGACGACGGTCCTCTGGTCCGTTGGTGCAGGTGTGCTCGCGCTTCCTAACGCGGCATCCGCAGCCACTCTCGGCTCAGGTGATTTGATCAAGGCTTCTGGTCCAGCCGTGTATTACTACGCGATGGACGGAAAGCGTTATGTTTTCCCGAACGAAACGACGTTTAAGTCCTGGTTCGTTGATTTCTCGTCTGTTAAAACCATTACAGATGCAGAACTCGCCGCGATCCAGATCGGCGGTAACGTCACATTGCGCTCCGGAACCAAGCTCGTGAAAATCACGACGGATCCGAAGACGTATGCGGTCACGCAGGGTGGGGTTCTTCATTGGATCCAGTCCGAAGCAATCGCTAAGGCACTCTACGGTGACAACTGGGCACAGCGCGTCGTTGACGTGTCTGACGCCTTCTTCGTCAACTACACAGTCGGCTCATCCGTCTCGTCGAACGTCCACCCGGACGGTCAGCTCGTGATGTATGCAGGCGATACGAATTATTACGTGATCATGGGCGGCGTGAAGCGCAAAATCGCTTCCGATGCAGCTTTCGCAGCCAACGGCTGGAGCAAGTCTGACGCGATCTTGACCACGATTGTTTACGGAAACGGTTCCGATGTCACAGGTCGCGAAAGCCTCCTCGCTGACGTCGTCGTCGCTTCTGGTGCCGCTGTTTCCACAGGTTCGTTGACGGTCGCTCTTGCGTCCGACACACCAGCTGGAATGACGGTCCCGAAGAACGCAACATCCGTCCCGCTCGTGAAGGTCAACCTCACGGCTGGTTCTGGTGATGTGCTCGTTTCTGCCCTTCGCTTTCATCGCGTGGGCGTCGGTTCGCCAAGCGACTTCTCCAACGTGTACCTCTATGGTGCCGATGGCACGCGCTTGACGTCCGGCCGCACGATCAATTCCTCCACGAACCTCGTTGAGTTCAACAACTTGAACCTCACGGTGTCCGCAGGAATGACGGTGGCAGTGACGGTCTATGGTGATTTCTCAACCCCGGGCTCCACGGGCGGTCAGCACTCGTTTGAAGTCGTCGATGCAGCTTCTGCTGTTGTCGGTGGTACTTCCACGGTTGCCGGCTCCTTCCCAGTTCGCGGTAACGTCTTCACGGTTGGTACGACGTCCGCTTCACGTCTCGACGTGATGAAGGGCTCGCAGCCTTCCAACCCGACGATCGGCTCCAAGGACGTTGAAGTTTCGAACTTCAAGTTCTCTGCCGTCGGTACGGATGACATTCAGGTCAACCAGGTCACGCTTTACCAGGCTGGTTCAATCACCAACTCCGATATCTCCAACTTCAAGCTCTACCAGGGCTCGACGGTTGTTGCGACGGCCGCTGGTGTTTCCAACAATGGTCATGTCGTGTTGAAGTTTGATCCTCCGTTCGTTGTTGGTAACGGGACGACGAAAGTCTTCTCGCTCCATGCCGACGTTGCTGGCCGTGCTTCACGCACGATCCGCTTCTACGTCGAATACACGACGGATGTGACAGCGATCGACAAGACATACAGCGCAGGTGCAGCTGTTGCAATCACGGGAACTGGTTCCTTTGATGGCACAGGCTCTCCGTCGAACTACTTCACGGAAGTGACGACCCAGGGTGGTCAGCTCACGAACGCGTTTAACGGCCCAGCAACGACAAACATCGCCAAGGGTCAGCTCGCAGTTCCGCTCTACAAGTTCTCATTGACGTCACCGGATAACTCGCTCGAAGTGCGCAAGATGTCTTTCAATGTCTTCCGCTCAAACGGCGATGCCGCGACGTGCTACACAGTCGGTTCAGCAGGGACAGCCTACTTCCGCTCGATCAAGGTGAAGAACCTCGACACGGGTGCGACGTTGATGGGTCCTCAGGAAGTCACGACAGCTTCGTCCCCGACGAGCACCGTGACCTACACGGATTCCTTCACGATCTCCGCTGGTCAGACATTGAATCTCGCTCTCGTTGCTGATCTCTCCAACTCGGAAGACGCAGCTGGCGAATTCTATGGCAATGGTAACTGTGCGTATCAGGCCAAGTTCAACGCCTTCGGCTCCAGCGACGTCCGCGTCGTTGACACAGGAGAATTCCTCGATGTGTCGAAGATCGTCCCGAACACGGCAGTCACGGGTAACGCCCTCACGGTGAAGAGCTCCTCGCTCAACGTCGCGCTCGCGTCCACCCCGGTCACTGGCACGATGGTCAAGAAGTCTGCAAACGTCCCGGTCGCCGGTTTGACGCTCTCAGCTTCTGCCCAGTCTGATGTCACGATCACAAGCGTGGTCCTCACGGGTTATGCCTCTATCAATGGTGCAGCATACACAGCTGGCGACTTCGCCAAGCGCGTGACATCGCTCGCTCTCTTTGATGGTGATACACAGGTTGGTCTTGCTCGCGCCCCAGACACATCGTCTGATAAGGCGACGATCTCCAACATGAACCTCCTCGTCGCAAAGGGCACGTCCAAGAACCTCACGGTCAAGGCCACCCTCTCCTCAGACGCAACGTCTGGTGGAACGAACGACTGGATCTCCGTTGGTATCGCAGTTAACACGGACATCACGGCTCAGGATCAGGATTCCAACACGGTTTCCCCGACAGTCGCGACGATCCTCACAGCAACAGGTGCAGGTGCGCAGCTCTCTGCCGCCCCGTCTGTCAAGCAGGTGATCCTCAAGAACGGTACGCTCACAGTCCAGGCTGACTCCCACCCTGTCTCGAACATCGTGGTTGCTGGTAAGGACGCATGGGTCCCGCTCGCTCAGTACAAGGCAACAGCCCAGTACGAGAACATGAACATCGATCGCATCGCGGTCCTTGCAAGCTCCACAGCAGGCTTCACGTCTGACAATGCGGACTTCACGGCTGTCGCGATCGCTCAGGGTGGCGCAGTGAAGGGTCAGGACGTCTTCTCCTCCGGTGCAACCGGTACGAAGGACATCGACCTCTCCACGAACGTCCTCGTTGTGCCGAAAGACACATCAGTGCAGTTCCAGGTCTGGGCCAAGCTTTCCGCCGTCCAGGCTTCATCCACGGTTTCTGGCGCGACATCGGGCGTTGCTCGCTCTGGTCATGCCCCAGCCGTTGGTTTGAACAGTGGCTTAACGACAGGTGAATGGAATTCGCTCTACACGGGTAACCTCAACATGCGCTCTACGGGTGCATCGTCTGGTGAACTCGTCCTCGCCGCAGCTGGTGCAGCGATGGGCAACCCAATGATCCTCCGCAAGTCACTCCCAATCGTGACCAAGCAGTCCCTCTCATCCACGACGCTCGCTAACGTTGATCAGGACCTCATCAAGTTCCAGATCGCCGCAGACAGCGCAGGATCAGTTGCTTGGAAGCAGGTTGTGTTCTCGGTCTCCAAGACGGCCGGTGTCTCATTGACGAACTTCCGACTTCGCCGCGGTGCGACGGACCTCGACACATCTGTGTACGCGGTCACCAACGCCACGACATCGGATGATCTCTTGAGCAATCCATTGGCAGCAGGCTCATCCGGCAACATCGTTGTCGCATTCAAGCCAGGCCAGGAAGAATCAATCTCCGGTTCCGGTAACGTTTACACCCTCCACGCGACGGTTTCCGGCGCAGTGGCTGGTCAGAACGTGACGGTTTCCTTTGTCCGCGCAGGTACATCTGCTGTCGTGACAGGCTACTTGGCAAACGGCGCCTTCGGCTCGTATGCCAACAACGCCAATATCTACCACATCAACGCTAGCTCAACGCCGACCGGCTTCCCGGACTACGTTGGCACGTTCGTCTGGTCAGATAACTCCGAAGTTCCACACTCACAGGCTCTCGGTACGGCCAGCGGTTCATCCGACTGGACGAACGATTACCTCGTGACGGATCTCTCGCAGTCACAGACGCTCAGCTTGTAATCGGACTTGGGCCTCAAAACCCAATTCGGTTCCTCGCGGAACGCACAAAGACCCAGCCTCGGCTGGGTCTTTTGTTTATGGGGGTTGTTTGTCTGGGCGCGTATTGTTATGCTCTTGTCTATCTATGAAGAACGTTGATTCCGCCAAGATTCTCAAGGCGATTGCCTTGATCGGTGTGTACGGAGGATTGCTGTTACCGCTCGCGTTTTTTCCCGTGGTGATCTTTCCGTTTGTGTTTTCAAAGTTAATCTTTTTTCAGGTGCTGATTGGTTTAACGTTTCCGGCATATGTCGCGCTCGCTTGGGCGCGCCCAGAGTATCGTCCAAAATCCGCGCCGCTGTATTGGGCGATTATCGCGTATTTAATTGCCGTGAGCTTGTCCGTGGTGTTTGCGGTTGATCCGTCTCGTGCATGGTGGGGGAATCAGGAGCGCATGAATGGATTGTTTTCGCTCTTACACTTCTTTGCGTGGCTCACAATGTCCACGTCGATCATAAAGACCTGGAAGCAGTGGCGAAAGTTGTTGGCATTTGAAATTGCTATTTCTGGTGTGATGGCAATCATCTCACTGTTGCAATTACCGTTTCCTAAATTGCTCGGTTTTCCGGCTTCAAGTCGTGTGGGTGGGTTGCTCGACAATCCGATCTACATGGCCGCGTACCAGATTTTTAATCTGTTCTTTATCTTGTTGTTGTGGTTGAAGGGTGTTTCCAATAAAACGAAAGTGTTTTTAGTGGGCGTTGGAATTTTAGACATTGGTGCATTTATCGCAGCACAGTCGCGTGGCGCGCTCGTTGGTTTGGCGGCTGGGATCGTGATTTTCGCACTGACGTTTGTCATGATGTCGAAAAACAAAAAGGTTCGATTTGGCGTCGTTGGAACGATGATGGCCTTTTTCCTCATCTATGGGGGTATTTATGTCGCACGCAACACGGATGTGATCGCGCATTCGCCGTTAGCTCGTCTCACCAACTTCCAAATCACGACCGAGACGCGTTTTATCGCTTGGCAGATCGCGTGGGAAGGATTCTTGGAGCGTCCGCTCACCGGTTGGGGATTTGATGATTTTCACATCCTGTTCAATCTCAAATACATGCCGGTTTCATTGGAGTATAGCTCGTACGAAACCTGGTTTGATCGCGCGCACAACACGGTGATGGATGCATTGTCGATGACCGGTATTTTTGGAACGCTGACCTACTTTGGGATTTTTGGTGCGCTGTTCTATAGCGTGATTCAGGCAAAGCGACGCGGCGTCATCGATACAACAACAACGAGCGTCTTATTGGCATTGCCAGTCGCATATTTTGTCCAAAATCTGTTTGTGTTTGATCAGCCAGCGGGGTTTACGACGAGTTATCTGCTGTATGCGTTGGTCATTCGCGCGTGCATGCCAGAATTTTTTGGAACAGATGATAAAAATCCAGCAGTCGTGCCGGCAACAAACGCAAAACCGCTGTCCTTGTCCGTGTTTGGTGTGTTGCAGATCCTTGGGCTCGTCCTTGTCTGGCGAACGTCTGTCTTGCCAGCGCAGGCGTCCATGAAAACGATTAGTTCAAATAATGCCTTTAGCATGGGGGATTACGCGACCGCGTATCAATTAGCAAAAGAGGCATCGGAAATTCCAACGCCGTATTTGGATGAGCAGGCCTTTTTACAGTCACGAAACTTGATTGCCTTGCAAGGTGCAAACGCCTTATCAAAAGTCCCAGACTGGAAGGCGTGGTACCAGCTCACGAAAGATGTTTCTGAAAAATCCTTAAATGAACATCCGCGCAATACCAATCCGCTGTTTATCTACGCGCGCTTTTTGGACACGATGTCGCATGCCGTTCCAGAGGACGCGTCACTTGTCGAGCCAGCGTATGAAAAAGCGATCGCCACAAGTCCAAAGCGCCAACAGCTCATCTCGAGCTTTGCGCAGTACTATGCATCGATTGGAAATATGGATAAGGCATTAGCGCTGTATCGCCAATCATCTGACCTCGATACAAATATTGGCGAGGAGCACTGGTACTTGGGTGCAACAATGATGCTTGATGCTGGTCAACCAGATGCGGGCGCGAAAGAGGTGGATGCGGCAATGAATGCAAAAGTGCCATATGCATTGCAGACCGTGCGCGACGCCGTCATTTTGGCAAAAGCCTACGAGATCGAAAAGAAGCCAGATAGCTTTAACGACTTGTTGACCAAGATCCCAACGCTCAGTGGTGGTGATGTCTCGCTGTATCTCGAGCTCGCTCGAACAGCGGAACATTTGAATCTCATGCCACAGCGCGATGCGATCTTAAAAGCAATCATCCGTGTTGACGCGAGCACGGCATCTCGCTTTGATCCGATCTTTGTCACGCATTCTGCAACCTCCATCGAAGATTCATTGAAGCAGACACAGCTCGTCACGCCGCCAACAACGGCAACGCCGGCAACATCAGCCGCGCCTCAAGCTGGTGCAGACGCGGGCCCAAGAAAATAAAAGGGGAATTATAGGAGTGCGTCCCGATTTCCTCGGTACGTCACATCCCAAGAAAAACGATCCTCGGACATGAGGTGACCTGACCGGGAAAAGCGATCACGCTGATCCCGGTCATTTTTGATGTGTGTCATAGCCGTTACGAGTGCGGCGTTGTCGTTTGGTGGAACGATGATGCCAGCATCCCCGTGATCTCCTTGCGTAAGCACCCATCGGCACGCTCCAACGTCTGTAGCAATGCAGGGGAGGCTGGCGGCCATTGCCTCTAAAAGCGTCCACGGCATGCCCTCTTTTTTAGACGGCAAAACAAATGCATCAAATGCGGAGTAGAGTCGCGTGGCATTGTTGAGGTGTCCGGGTAAAAGGATGCGATCCGTGAGCCCAAGGTCGTCACGTTTCTTTTTGAGTTCTTCAAATTGGGGACCATCACCCAAGATGACGCACATGGTGCCGTGATCAGCTTCAAGAATCTTTTTTGCAACGTCCAGATAATCGAGCAGCCCTTTTGTCGCGTAGGCATTGGCAACCGTTCCAAAGACAAACGCGTGTTCCGGAAGTCCGAGGATGTTTCGAGAGAGTGTACGTGTGCCAAGTTGTGAGCAAAAAGCGAGCACGTCTAATCCATTCGGAACGGTACGGATGTCGCTGCGCGGTCGAAAATGGAGTTGTCTCGCGAGCGCCTCATCGCCCGGATGGACGGTGATAATGGTGTCTTTGTATCGAGCGGTACATTTTTCCGCTGTGCGGTAGATCCAGCGTTTCCATTCCGGTTGAGGATCTAAAAAGGACCAACCGCCGATGCGATACACGACGCGTGCATTGCTTCCACGAGCGGCAATCGAGCCGAGCACGCCGATTTTTGAGCTGTTGAGGTGAATGGCGTCTGGTTTAAAATCAGCGATGAGACGGGCGATCTCCTTGATGCCGCGCAGTTCTTCGAGCGGGGAAATCTCGCGGACGACATGGCGAAATTGATGGCAGGGAATGCCGTATTTACGGGCCTCTTGCCACAATTCGCCCTCGCCGCCCGCCGCAAGCAGGACAGTATGACCTTCGCTTTGCAATTGGCTGGCAAAGCGAACGAGGAAGGATTGAACCCCACCCCAGTCGGCCTGGGTGACAAGCAAAAGAATGCGCTTCTTGGCGGAACTCATATTTACAGTTAACATAGCAAAAGTAATGAATTGAAGCCAGTGAGAGCGTTATCACATATTTTTGTAGCGAGGACCGTTGAGCATGTCCTAAACGCGAATCCGCAGCAAAAAATATGTGATGACGCTCGAGCAGTCAATGATGTATGTGCGGTATTGCAGGTGTCCTGACCAAAAACGGATCTCCTCCGCAAGAGGAGATGATTCGGCGTATGGCAACAGCGATTGCGCATCGCGGACCGGATGCCGAAGGCGTCTGGTTGGCGGATGGTGTTGGTCTAGCACATCGTCGTTTATCGATCATTGACCTGTCTGATGCCGCGCATCAGCCGATGACCGATCAGTCCAAACGGTTTTATATTGTTTTTAACGGAGAGATCTATAACTATCGTGACATCAAATCGGAACTCGAATCACTCGGTGCGACATTTCAAACGCAGTCGGATACGGAAGTGATTTTGGAATCGTATCGCGCGTGGGGAAAAGAATGCGTCAAAAAGTTTCGCGGCATGTTTGCCTTTGTGTTGTGGGATGAAAAGGAACAGTCCGCTTTCATCGCTCGCGATCGCATCGGCAAAAAACCATTTTTTTACACCATCACTGCGAATGGAGATTTCGCATTTGCGTCTGAGCTCAAAGCGCTCGCGACCGTTGTTCCAATGAAACCGGATTGGGACGCGGTTCGATTGTTTCTCGGATTGCAATACGTCCCAACGCCAAAAACCGGATTTCAGAACGTGTTTCAATTACCGATCGGTTCGTGTGCGACATGGAAAAATGGGGAACTAAAAATTGAAACATATCACGGCAATTCAATTGATTTGGGCGCGATGAATCGCGCCCCTACGGGAAACATTGACGAAAACATTCGTCGATTGCTCGATGAATCCGTCAAAATCCGTCAGCTCGCTTCGGATGTACCGGTTGGGGCGTTTCTCTCGGGCGGGATTGATTCTGCGGCCGTGGTGGCGTATGCGTCGAAGCATGCGGCGCAGCTTCAAACATTCACCATGGGATTTGCTGGTGCAGATCTCGCGTCATTCGACGAACGTGCGGAAGCGAAAGAGATTGCGCAGCATTTTGGAACAACGCATCACGAATTTGAAGCTCGACCAGAGGATTTGATGCGCGTCATTGACGAATTGGTTCGTCACTATGATGCACCATACGCGGATTCATCCGCATTGCCATTGTGGTTGTTGGCGCAAGAGACATCAAAGCATATTAAGGTTGTTTTAACGGGTGATGGTGGCGATGAGCTCTTCGGCGGATATCGTCGGTATGCGTATTTTGATCAAGCGCGATTGCTGTCCAAGATTCCGTTGCTTGCACCAGTGATGCGATCGGCCTCGGATGTGGCAAATGACGCCTCGCTCCGACGGATGTCAGAGGTTATTTTGATGTACGGAAAAAATCCAAACCGTGCATATGGCGAAATGTTTACGGGTTCCTATTTTTCAACAACGCGACTATCGGAAATGTTCACGTCAGATTTTTTGCAACAAACAAAAGACGCAGATGCGGTGGACTTTGTGACGCGGTGCATGTCGAACATGGAGCAGGGCACACGCCGTGCGCCCCTACAGCGGGCCATGATGTTTGATTTGACGTCGTATTTGCCGGATGACTTGAACGTGAAGATGGATCGCGCAACCATGCGGTTTGGTCTCGAAGCTCGATCGCCATTTCTGGATCAGGAGATGGTTGCCTACGCAGGAACGCTCTCGTTAAAAGAAAAAGTGGCGCATGGGAAGACGAAAATCGCCTTACGCCGTGCGTTGAAAGGTGTTGTCCCGGATGCGGTGCTTGAGCGAAGAAAAAAAGGGTTTCAAGTCCCACTCGCCGAATGGTTCCGAGGTCCACTGGCGGGTTTGCTCAAGGAACGATTACTCGATACGGCGTCTCCAATCACCCAAATCGTTCAACGCCCAGCAATCGAACGACTCATTGCAGAAAACGCACGCGGTATGGATCACGGAAACCGATTGTGGATGCTCTTAAGTCTCGCAACATGGCTACAAACATATGGAATCTAAAAAAGTCCTCGTAACCGGTGGGGCAGGTTTTGTTGGTTCGCATCTGTGCGATCGATTGATTGCTGATGGGCACGAAGTGATCTGTTTGGACAATTTATTTACCGGATCAAAGACGAATATTGCGCACCTGCTTGCGCATCCCAAGTTTACGTTTGTTGAACGTGATGTGCAGATGCCATTTTTCGTGAATGTGCAATGGATTTTTAATTTGGCGTGTCCCGCATCGCCTCCGCATTATCAGCACGATCCTGTCGAGACCGTACGCACAAATGTGCTCGGCATGATCAATATGCTTGATCTCGCAAAAGCAACGGGCGCACGCGTGTTGCAAGCATCGACGTCTGAGGTGTATGGCGATCCGCTCGTTCATCCGCAGACCGAATCGTATTGGGGGAACGTGAATCCTATCTCGCGACGTGGGTGCTACGACGAAGGAAAACGTTGTGCGGAGACGCTCTGTTTTGATTATCACCGGGAGTACGGCGTCGATATTCGCGTGATTCGAATCTTTAATACCTACGGTCCGCGCATGGCGAAAGATGATGGTCGTGTTGTTTCAAATTTTATTCTGCAAGCATTGCGCGGCGAAGATATCACCGTCTATGGTGACGGGTCGTACACGCGTTCGTTTCAGTTTGTGGACGACCTGATCGAAGGGATGATTGCGATGATGTCACAGGATGGGTTCGTTGGTCCGGTGAATATTGGGAATCCAGGTGAGTTTACGATCCTCGAGCTGGCAAAAATGGTGATCGATATGACGGGCTCGACATCAAAAATCATTCATCTTCCAGCGGTGGAACATGATCCAAAACAGCGCAAAGCTGACATCACGCTTGCGAAAGATACGTTACATTGGGAACCAAAAATTCCGCTTCAAGAGGGATTAGCAAAAACGATTACGTATTTTCAATCTGTGTTATGAGCAAGCAATCCGTTCTCATCTTTTCGACGACCTATTTTCCCCTTGTTGGCGGAGCAGAGGTTGCGATGAAAGAGGTAACGGATCGATTGCCAGATTGGCAGTGTGATTTGATTTGTGCGCGCATTAAAAAAGGCTTGCCGAGTCAGGAGCGAATCGGAAATGTGACCGTACATCGTGTGGGATTTGGACATTCGATAGATAAATATCTTTTGCCCGTGCTTGGATCGGTTCGCGCTGTGTTTCTTCCAGGTTCTCGTGATGCGATCGCTTGGTCGTTGATGGCAAGTTACGGCGGATTCACGGCGTTGGTTTATACATGGCTCCGACCAAAAACAAAATTGCTCTTGACGTTGCAGGAGGGGGATCCGCTTGAACATTACGCAAAGCGAACGGGTGTATTGTCATTTGTACATCGACAGATTTTTCGTCGCGCAGATGCGGTTCACGCGATCAGTCATTTTTTAGCTGCGTGGGCAAAAGAGATGGGATTCCGCGGAACGCCGGAGGTGATTCCAAATGGTGTTGATGTGGAAAAGTTTTCCAAGAAGATTTCCGCAGAACAGCGTGCGGTTTTTCGGAAACAGTACAGCTATGCGGATGATGATGTCGTGATCGTGACAGCTTCGCGCTTGAGTCTAAAGAATGCCGTTGATGACATGATCCGCTCATTGACGTTTTTACCGGAGAATTACAAAGTGCTTGTCGCCGGTGTGGGCGAGGATGAAGCGATGTTGCATCAGCTCGTTGCCGAGAATCATCTTGAATCACGCGTCACATTTTTGGGAAAGAAGTCGCATGATGAACTGCCAGCGATCTTGCAGAGTTCGGATATTTTTTGCCGCCCATCCCTGTCAGAAGGATTAGGAAATTCGTTTCTCGAAGCCATGGCAGCGGGGATTCCAATCATCGGAACGCCGGTCGGTGGGATACCGGATTTTCTCGTTGATGGTGAGACGGGGGTCTTTTGCCAGCCGCGAAACCCAGAATCACTCGCAAAGGCGGCGTTGCGGATTCAAACAGTGCCAGGCCTACGTCAAGCGCTCATCGAGCGGGGTGCCATGTGCGTGCGCAACGGATATCAATGGCATCATCTTTCACAACGAATCGATCTTCTTCTCAAAAAAATGATTTCCTTATGACATTCATCTCTCCAAATAATCTCTCCAAAGAGTGGATTGTGCGCCAGCTTGCAGCGCGTTCCGCCGACGGTGCGTTTCAGGTGTGTGATTTGGCCTGCGGAAGCGGATCCGTGTGGTATGCCTTTCTCAAAAAATATCCAAACGTGACATACGTTGGGTTAGATACAGACAAGAAGGCCGTTGCGACCGCACAAAAGAAATTTGCGGATCTGCCAAACGCGACGTTTCGCGTTGCTGATGCTCAAACCCTCAAAGGCGATGAAGGCCGATTTGATGTTGTGACGACATTCTCCGCATTGGAACATGTCGTTCGCATCGATAAGTTTCTCGATACGGTGTTCGCACTTTTAAAGCCACAAGGGATGGCGTACTTGAACTACGACAACGGGCATTTTCGATCATCAAATCCAAAAGAGCGCGTGATGGTGCCAGTAAGTCAGATATTGGCGAAGTTTGGATTCGAGGGTC
The DNA here is from genome assembly GCA_903893445.1 of Candidatus Uhrbacteria bacterium. Lineage (GTDB taxonomy): Bacteria > Patescibacteriota > Patescibacteriia > 2-12-FULL-60-25 > 2-12-FULL-60-25 > CAITMG01. The sequence goes on from CAITMG010000034.1 coordinate 18,911, forward strand.
CGTATATGAAAGAGGTGAATGATGCGGATGTCGTCCGGTGGATCACGGAACGAAAAGGGACCGTCGAGCGAATCATGAAGCATAATATCCCGGCATTAAAAGCTGTGGCAAAAAAACTGTCCTCAGACGATGCGCTTGAGGCGTGGCTGACGTTTGAAAATCGATTAAATGAGGTCGAACAACCAGATCGCTTGAACGCCATCATGGGCTCAACGACCGTGGTCATGAAAAACGTATGAAGATTCTTCTCGCGACGGGGATTTCGTTTCCAGAAATCGGCGGTCCGGCAACGTATGCAAAACAATTCGTTGCCGAGTTTTCGCGTCGCGGGCATCAGGTCACGGTTCTCTCGTACGGCGAGGGGAAAGACGGAGTTTCTCGTAAAATCCCAAAAGGCATCCGACATCTCATCTTTTTTGTCCGATGTTTCGCGCGTGCGTGGTCGTCGGATGTCGTATTTTGTCAGGATTTGGTTGGTGCTGGCATCCCGGCAATGCTGGTGTCAAAGATCTTGCGTAAACCGTTTATCGTTCGTGTCCCGGGTGATTATGCCTGGGAAATTTCCGTTCAAAAATTTGGCGTCAAAGAGGGGATTGATGATTTTCAAAAAAAGTCCTACGGCTGGCGCGTTGAGATGCTCCGTTGGCTCGAACAGCGAACGGTCCGCAATGCGAATGCCGTGATTTGTCCGAGTGTCTATTTTCGTAATCTCGTTGGCGGGTGGGGCGTTGCGCCGCATCGTCTCAATGCAATTTATAACGGGATTGATTTTCCAAAAGAGCCATTACCGAGCGTGCCATATGCGGATCGTCAGCGTGTGATCATCTCCGCGGGACGTTTGGTTCCATGGAAAGGCTTTGATGTATTGATTCGATTGCTCAAAGATCTTCCAGGATGGACATTACAGATTGCGGGTGACGGTCCAGATGCTGACCGGCTCATCGGCGTTGCGTCAGAATGTGGGGTGACGGATCGCGTCGTTTTTCTTGGTCGTATCGAGCGCACAGAAGTCCTATCTCGATTAGCGCAAGCGCGGATATTTTTGCTCAATTCCGGCTTTGAAAGTTTTTCATTTCAAGTTGTTGAGGCGATGTATGCAGGCTCGCTCGTTGTTGTGGCAGATATCGGCAATCTCTCCGAGATTGTTCATGAGCAGAAGAATGGCTATCTGATTCCATTGAACGATCTTTCGGCGATGCGTGATTTGATCCGTCGCGTGGATGCAGATCCGGCAGGGTGTGAAAATGTGATTGCGCAATCAAAACAAGACGCACAGCAATATTCCGTTGCTCGCACGATTGATGCGGTTGAGGCGTTATGTCAAAAATTATTGTCTCGCGTATGAAACTCGTCGTGATCGCATTGGATGCGAGTATTGCTAACAAAGATGCTTCCGCGGCCAAGCGTCAGGTCGCGTATTATGATGGGTGGGATGTTGATATTGTAATTCTGGCTGCAGGTTCACGACAAACGGTTCAATTATCACCGTCTGTTCGCGTTCATGTTTCTGGTGGCGCAACAAAGATCTCGGCGTTGTGGAATGGATATCGATTGGCGATGCAGATCGTTCGACAGCAGCACGCGGATGTCATCACGGCGCAAGACCCGTTGTGGTGTGGAATGGTGGCTAGTCGCGTTGCGCGAAAATATCACATTGGTTTTCATCTTCAAGATCATAGCGCGATGTTTGCTCGACAACCTGTTGGTCGTGTCGAGAAGTTGCTTGCGGGATCGGCGCGTCACTTAGCGCAGCAGGCGTTGCGCACTCGAACGGTGAGTCTTCGTGGGAAACGCGGCTTGCTCACTATCGGTATTCCGGAAGATCGCATTGACGTGATTCCGATCGCGACAGATACAACGCGGCTCGTTCGCATTCCAGACGTCACGACGTTTGAACGGAATGTGTTATGCATTGCGCGTTTGGAGATGGAGAAAGGTGTTGATCTCTTAATCGAAGCATGGAGCGACGTGGTACGTACGTTTCCGGATGCGCGGCTTCGGATTGTCGGTGACGGGAGTCAGCGAAAAGTGCTCGAGGCTCGAGTTGCGGCATTGTCGCTTATGGACTCGATCGAGTTTCGTGGTGCTGGATCGGATATTGTGCCGGAATTGTCTTGGGCAAGCGTGTACGTTCAGCCATCGCGATATGAGGGGTGGGGAATGGCAGTCATTGAAGCGGTTGCCGCTGGCCGCACGGTCGTGATGACGGATGTTGGGTGTGCCGGAGAGGTGATCGTCAATAACGAAACGGGCATTGTCGTTCCGATGAATTCCCCCGAGGGGATCGCGCAAGGGATTCGCGCCGTGTTTGCAGATCCGGTTCACGCAAAACAATTCGCACAATCTGCGCGTGCGGCAATCGCCTCCCTTCAATCACCGACACAAGCCGTCGAAAAGATCCGCGAATCACTTGCGTCATCGATTTTTCATCCAAGGCTTCTCATTGTATGTCAGGCGGTTGATGAGCAAGATGCGTTGTTTGGATTTTTTGTTCGCTGGATTCGCGAAGCATCTTCCGTTTTTTCTCGCGTATCCGTGTTGGCGTTGCGCGTTGGTAATTTTCAGCTTCCGTCGTCAGTGAATGTTGTTCCGTTGCGACCAGCATCGTCGCGATCGCGTTTCACGGTAATTTGGACGCTCTGGCGTGAGAGCTGGAAACAGCGCCGTGATTACGACGCGGTGTATATTCGAGGCGATTATCAATATCCAATTCTCGCCGGTTGGTTATGGTGGTTGCTTGGAAAGCGGGTGATTTTGTTTTATGCGCATTACACCGCGCGTCCATTCCTCCTGCGACTTGCGGCGTTCAACGCGAGTGCTGTGGTGACGAGCGTTCGGAGCGCGTGTCCGATTTCATCTTGCATCCCCATCGGCCAAGCGATTGATGCGCCGCATTTTTCTCAACAGCATGTTCATGCCACAGGCGCGGTGCGGATCCTGTCGTACGGTCGAATCTCCGATGTGAAGCGCGTTGATTGGATTGTGCGTGAATGTCAAAAAGCGTCGCCTGATTTGGCAAAGCAGGTAACGATGTTTGGAAAACCAACAACGCCACATGCCGCAGAAGATCTTCGTCGTGCATGCGCGGATACAGGTGCGACGTGGAATGAGCAGGATGTTTCATATGATGATGCGCCATCGCTGTATGCGTCGTATGACGTGTTTGTGAATGCCACGCCGGGGAGTTTAGATAAAACAATTATTGAGGCATGTCTGAGCAATCTGCTCGTTATTGCGAGCGCATCTGGGTATGGTGAGATGCTGCCAGACGATCTCAAATGGCTCAATCCGAGTGATGCGCAATTTGGTGCAACCGTCCTTCGGGCCGCAGCAATGGCTGCGCCGGAGCGCGATGAAATAGCTGGTCGTGTTCGGGAGATTGCACTCAAGATGCACAGCCAGACCCAACAGATCGAAAAAGTTGCCAGATTAGCCCGATTTTGATACCTTTTCGGGGATATCAACGCGATATTTTGCGTATGTATAAAGGAAAAACCGTCAGCATTGTCATCCCGACCTACAACGAAGAAAAAAGTATCGCTGGCGTCATCAACGACTTTTTTGCGACCGGCGTCGTCGATGAGGTCGTTGCTGTTGATAATAATGCTCGCGGCAACACCGCCGCAGAGATTCAAAAAACAAACGCCCGGCATATCCGTGAAACCGAACATCAAGGATATGGTCATGCGTTAATGCGCGGCTTGCGCGAGGCGACGGGGGATCTAATTGTGATGGTTGAAGCAGATGGAACCTTTGAAGCCAAAGACATTCACAAATTTTTAAACTACAGCGAGGATTTTGACGTGGTATTTGGAACGCGAACATCGCGTGCGTCCATTTGGTCAGGTGCGTTTATGCCGTTCCCGGTACGATTTGGCAATTGGGCGGTCGCGAAGTTGCTCGAAGTCTTGCATAACGGTCCAACACTGACGGACGTTGGCTGCACCTACAAATTACTCTCCCGTAAGGCACTGGAATCGATTCGTGATCTGTTCCCACGTTCGCCAGGCGATGGCACGTTTTCTCCGGAACTCATGCTGTGGCTGTTGCGCCGTCATTTTAAACCGATTGAGATCCCGGTGAATTTTAAACCGCGTGTCGGCGAGTCGATGTACACGGGGAGCATTTGGAAAGCCGCTGTCCTTGGTGCGCGAATGGTCGTTCGTATTATTGGGTATCGGTTTGTCCGCATCTGACATGGACGCTTACTACGCAACACGCTACACCTTCAATCCCGCGCGTGCGGTTGTTTGGAAGGAGATTGTTCGATTTTTACATCCGTTCATTCCAGCGAGCGCAACGGTGCTGGATCTTGGCGCAGGGTACTGCGATTTTATAAATAACGTGACGGCAAAAGAAAAGATTGCGGTTGATTTTTCGCCGGAGCTATCGATGTATGCCGCAAAAGACGTGCGACAAGTTTCGGCGAACGCAACGTCGTTTCCTGATGTGAAAGCGGATTCTGTGGATGTTGTTCATGCGAGTAACTTGCTCGAACATTTGGATGATGTGCAGCTTGCATTGACGATGGGTGAGGTTCGACGCGTTTTACATGCAAAAGGGAAATTGATTTTGCTGCAACCGAACTACGCGTTGTCCGTCAAAACATATTTTGATGATCCAACGCATAAAAAGATTTTTACCGATGTGTCACTTGCGGCTTTTCTCGAGAGTGCTGGATTCAAAATTGTGTTGAAAAAGGCTAGATTTTTGCCATTTTCTATGAATTCTCGCCCTTCTTTTATCCCTGTTCAGCCATGGATTGTTCGGCTGTATCTCGCACTTCCATGGAAGCCATTCGCCGGGCAAATGCTTTTTATCGCAGAAAAAATATGATGACGTTTCTCAAAAAATATTGGAACAGTGTTGCGTTGGCGGTAATTGCGATCGTGTTTTTGTGCCTGCGCATCCCAGGACTCAATCAGCCATATCATCAGGACGAATACAAATGGGCAAAGATTGTGGCCGTCAATTCTCCGCTCGCTGGTACGATTCCGCATCCACCGCTGAGTGAAAAAACGTACATCCTTGCAGATCGGGTATTTGGAAATGCACATCTGCGCATGATGCCGTTTGTTCTTTCGATGGTGAATCTCTTCTTGGTCTATGTTGTCGTTCGAAAGCGATATGGAAAACGTGTCGCGATGTGGGCGGCCGCACTCTTTGCGATCTCGTACTATTCGATCCTCGCGTCACTCATGGTCGACACCGACGGCCAGGTATTGCCGTTATTTTTCCTCCTTGGCGTGTACGCATACGATCAATGGCAGGAGCAGAAGGAAAAGAAAAAGCAGATCATCTGGTTTGTGGCATTTCTTTGCGCGTTAGCGTTGGGGATGCTGACAAAATTTAGTTTTGTGATTCCGGTTGCGGCATTTATCGTTGATTGGGCATGGAGTCATCGAGAAAGCGTCAGCGCAAAGACGCGGAAAAAAATCCTGATCAGCATTGGTGCCACGCTCGTTGTTGGCGTGGTTGGATTTGTTGCCGCCGTGCATTTTATTCCTGCGCTCGCCGCAACCCAGCTCGTCACCTACACGTCCCGCTTTTTTAATATTGCACATCGCAATGTCTTTCAAGTGATGGTTCAGGCGCTCAAGGCGGTGATGTATGCCTCGCCACTCTTGATTGCGCCGTTATTCGTCGCGCGTCGTGACGTCTTTGCAAAGACGCGGTTGTGGTGGATTTTTCTGTCGATTGCGTTGATGTTTTATCTCGTGATTTTTGATTTTTCGGTTGGCGCTTTGGACCGGTATTTGCAGGCGGTTGTCGTGCCGTTGGTCATAATGTCGAGTGTCTTTTTTACAGAGGTCTTTGAAGACGGATGGACACTGACGAAAAAGCAGATCTTGTTGCCGATCGTCGGTGGTCTGGGAATTCTTGCGTTATCGTTTCTTCCGCAGGTCATTCCGCCACATCATCCAAAAACGGATTGGTTGATTCGTGTCGCGACGTTGAAGTGGAATTTTCTTTTTCCGTTTAGCGGAGGGTCTGGTCCGCTTGGGTTATATGTCTCATTTTTGGTCATTGGTGTGTCGTTTGTGGCCGCCGTGATTCTCTGTATTTTGATTCGCAAAAAGCCGCTCGCAAAAAAGATGTTGGTCGCGACACTGCTTGTTATTGGTGTCGTCTATAACGCCGTCTTTGCTGAGGAATATCTCTTTGGAAAAATCAATGGATATGCGCCAGTGCTGTTGCAACACGCGCTCGCATTTATTTCCGCAGATACATCGATTGATAACGTTATTAGCTACAATGACATAGGCTCGGACGAGCTGACGGCCATGGGAAAATCTTTTGGCAGACTGTATATCGATCCACAATACGATCAGGCAAATCTCAAAAAGGTCAATTCATTTTCCGGGTACTATCTCGTGATCGATCTTCCGCATATCAATCAAGACAGCATGTACGCAAAATACTTCTCATCTTGCACGAGCTTGTATCACGAAGTGTCACAGCGCATCACGTCTGACGTGTATGACTGTCGCAAGGCAAACGAACTCAAGCCGCTATGAAGATGATGTACGCGACAACGATTCGCTATCCGTCTTTGCTCGCCAATCGAAAACAGATTCTTGCGATGTCACGGGCGTTTATCGGCGAGTTAGGCGATCAATTTGTGTTGGCAGGAATCCGTTTAGATTTTTCAGATTCGGCGGAATCAATCTTGCCGCAAAATACGTTTGAGCTGGGTGAGGCGAGTTTGCCGGTGTTAGCGTGGCGCGTGGTACAAGCGGTGAAAAAACAGGGCATCACGGACGTGTACTGTCGGGAAAAGCGCCTCCTGACACTCGTTCACGCACTCTGTTGCGTTTTTCTTCCGGGGAAGGTGAATTTCTTTTACGAAATTCATGCGTTTCCCGTGGCGTGGACGTTGGACGCCGCGTATGAGCGATATTTGTCACTGTTCCGTCTGCGCCGTGTGTTTGTGACTGCGCATCTCCAAGAGCGATACGAAAAGGTGTATCACATCGCAAAGGGAACGAGCGGAAAAGTCCTCCCAGACGCGGTTGATTTAAAAGTGTTTGGAAAAAATCTTCTCATGTCCGATTGTCGTGCACGTATCGGCATCGCGGAGTCGGATTGGGTGATTGGATACGTTGGCCGGCTCAAAACGCTTGGTATGGATAAGGGTGTCGGCTTGTTATTGCGTGCGCTGCAGCAGTGGGGAAAAAAGAAACCAGTTCGACTCTTGGTTGTTGGCGGTTCTCCGGAGGAGATTACGGAATATTCCGCCATGGCGACATCGCTCGGTGTGAAAGATGTTGTAGACTTTGTCCCATCTGTTGCGCAGTCGGAATTACCAACGTATCTGCAGGCCTGCGACATGCTCGCCATGCCGTTTCCGGAAAGCGAACATTTCAACTACTACATGTCGCCGCTCAAGTTGTTTGAATATATGGCGTCGCGCCGTCCGATCATTGCAACCAATCTTCCAAGCATCCGTGAGATTTTAACAACGGAAACAAACGCGATCCTTGTCCCGCCCGAAGACGAGAGCGCCTTTTTGCGCGCGATGGAATGTTTGATGAACGATCAAGGATTTGCCGAGCAGATCGCCGAACGAGCATATCAAGACGTTCAAGCGTATACCTGGGAAAAGCGTGTGCACGCGATTATTCATGACGAGAAAGCGTTTTGACATCGAGCAAATCAACCGATATAACATTGATGATTATGAAAAAAGCATTGATTACCGGCATCTCAGGACAGGATGGTTTTTTTCTCACAAAACTGTTGCTTGAAAAGGGGTATGAGGTTCACGGGCTCGTTCGTCGCAATAGTCAGATGTCATACGGCAATCTGCAATATTTAGACGAAGAAACGTTTACAAAGATTCGGATCCACTGGGGCGATGTCACGGATCATGTCGTTATCGGTGACATCATAAAAGGGGAGCAGTTTGACGAGGTCTATCATCTCGCCGCGCAGAGTTTTGTTGGGTTAAGTTTTACCAACCCGCGTTCAACATACGATATTAATATCAACGGAACGTTGAATGTTGTGAATGCGATCAAGGAGCATAGTCCGTCGACACGTTTATATTTCGCTGCAACATCCGAGTTGTATGGCGCGACAAAGCAAAAGCCGCAAAACGAAGAAACACCATTCTATCCTCGAAGTCCGTATGGCGTTTCCAAACTCGCTGGCTTTTGGACGATCAAAAATTACCGCGAATCCTACGGACTCTTCATGTCGAATGGAATTTTGTTTAATCATGAATCAGAGATGCGCGGTGTGGAATTTGTGACAAAAAAGATTGTGATCAATGCCGTAAAAATTGCGCGCAAAGAAATTGCGTCGTTTGAAATTGGAAACATGAATGCGCGTCGAGATTGGGGATATGCCGCGGATTACGTCGAAGGTATGTGGCTGATGCTCCAACAGGAAAAGCCGGGTGATTATGTTTTGGCAACGGGAAAAAATTACAGCATTC
>CAITMG010000035.1 GCA_903893445.1 Candidatus Uhrbacteria bacterium
AGGCTATCCTATAGGCATCAGGAAAACCATCTCGAACTATCGCAGATGGAAGTCGCCCGCGGTTTACCAATTTCCTCTGCAACGCCCCATCTTTGTGAACATGGTCAATCGTTAAAAATTCATCCGTGTCTTCACCGCAACAAAAACAGCGACCGCCATAATGGGCTTTGATTTTATTCCAATTTTCTTCCCGAAGTAATTTCTGACGTGCAGAAGCACATACACTGCACTGATATTCCTTCCCATCTTTCTCTCTTCGTGAATTATAGAATTGGTGCATCCCCTTCGTCTGACCACAGGTCGGACATTTCTTGTGAACTTTATTCATACCAAAATGATACACTGAAGTTGCTGTTCTGAAAAGTGAACATCCTCGGGGGCATTCCGCCGTAAGCGAAAGTTTTGCTAACATAAAACAAAAAAACCAGGGATTACCTGGTATTTTTGTTGGCTCCGGGCATGTCCGGATTTCGGAACTTTTGCGATGGCATCCGCAAGTTAGGCTTTCAACGCAAGGGCTTGAAAAGGTCTTCGCACTTCTCGCATGATTTCTGTCAACCGGTGCACGCCCGCCGGTGTCGGTGGGCCTGTGACGCAACAGACTGGCTTTCCGAACTTCCGCGGATCTACTCGGCCACGAGAAAAGCGGTTGAACGCCTTAGACAAATTTCATTCATGTGAACAGCAACCGCCCCCTGCCGATGAGTCCGATGGGCCATAAGCTCAGGATTGGTGCTTCAAGCGCGAAAATACAAGATGTAGACCACGCTTTGCCGCGGGGAATTGATCGACCACTGGACGATCGAACGAAATTCTCCTGCGACTTCAAGTGCCGGTATTGATTCGCAGTGTCCAACCTCGGAAGTATCTAAATCGCACTCCAGAACAATCGCCGACCGTATCTTTGAGGAAAACTCGATTGAGCTTTCGAGTCGTTGGACACCCGCTGGAAAGTAAAGAGATTCGGGAAAGAAAAACGCATCGCCTTCAGCGCGCATTGACCCGGGCCAGTCGTCTGTGTAACGAATCTGAAACGGCTGCTGTGGACGAAGTGGGACATCAAACTGACAAAACGCCACCTTGTAGCGTTCTTCGTCAATCACAAAGTCTGGCTTGTGCGCGTCTCCATTTTTGATCCGGTAAGTGGCCATCAAGCTACTTGAGTCAATGCTGGAGCCGCCGACCAGTGGAATCGCCAATCCTGTCACAACTCCATCCGAGCTGTTGTATCCTTCGATTTCTTGATAATTCTTGCAATTTGTGCCGTCGACAACGAAACTATTCTTGTACGAACGAATGGTCAGGCCGCTGTTCTTCCGGTGTACCTCAAGTCGGCGTGCAGGTGCATAGGTCGTCGCCAGAAATTCCACCAGAAAAGCATGGGAGTCGGGAAGGTCCGCGTGCAAGTGCTCGTCCAGTCGCCGCTGCCTTCGAATCGTATTGAGAATCAACACGAGCACAAAAATGAACGCCCCTGCTGTGCCGTTCACGAGCAGGCTGTTGCCGTATATTTGCCATAACGTGCCAATGGACCCCAAAAATCCAACTACGAGGACGGCTACCGACAGGGGGCGCGCTGCTTGTCGAGACAGCGCGCGAGATCCTTCAGTCACGGTCCATCCGGCTCGTCTCATCATCCGTTCTCCATCTCAGCTCGCATGGTCGAGCGGAAGAATCGA
>CAITMG010000036.1 GCA_903893445.1 Candidatus Uhrbacteria bacterium
AATCGAGGAGGTACAAAAAAGACGGCGGATGCCGTCTTTTTTTTCGAACCGTTGGTTGTGCTTAGATCGATGTTTCAACGTGGACGGCTGGGCCCATCGTTGAGGTGAGGGTGATGCTCTTGATGAACACGCCCTTGGCACCGGCTGGTTTGGCTTTGCGGATCGCGGCCATCAACGTTTCAAAATTCTCAATGAGATTTTTGCCGTCGTTGGATGCCTTACCGATTGCCTGGTGGATGTTTCCGGTTGAGTCATTCTTGACCGTGACTTTACCTTTCTTCAATTCTTCCACCATCTTTTTGACGTTCGTGCTGACCGTTTCCGTCTTCGGATTCGGCATGAGGCCCTTCGGACCAAGGATCTTTGCGAGCTTGGCGATCTTCGGCATCATGTCTGGCGTCGCAACCGCGACATCAAAGTCGCATTTGCCGGTCTGAGCGATCTTTTCGATCAACTCTTCACCACCGACGATTTCGGCGCCAGCATCTGTGGCGTCTTTTTCCTTGTCAGATGGAACGAACGCACACACACGCTTCATTTTGCCAGCGGCATGCGGGAGAACGATCGTGACGCGAACAAGTTGATCGCTCTTTTTGATGTCGATGCCGAGGTTGGCATGGACTTCAATCGTGCTTTCAAACTTTGTCGTTGCTGTCTTTTTAACGAGCTCAATCGCCTCGGCTGGCGTGTAGAGCTTTTTGGCGTCAACGAGCTTCTTGAGCTCGGTATAGCGCTTGGATCGGGCCATAGTAATGATAGTGGTAGGGGCGTGATTCATCACGCCCGGGTCGGAACGCATCCGTAAAATACGGATGTTCGCTCCTTCCACAGTTAGGATTTAATGACGGAAATATATAGAAAAACCGCCCAAACGTCAAGGGGCGGTCGAGGAACGAGGTTGTTTGGGACGGAAGCAAAACCGCCACAAATGAACAAAGGGCAGGGCGAGCCACAAAAACGTGATCGCCAGGATGTACGTCCGTTGCGCCTCCTCCTGCTGCTCAGTGGTCGCAAATCGCGCAAGAGACGGAAACGGACAAAAGACGGACGCGATGAGCACTTTCTTTCGTGAGCGTGCTGTATCGCTCGTCATAATAACGGCGTCGATAAGCAGAGCGTCGATAATGATGCCAATCGCTCCGTAAATGATGACGAGAAGAATGGGGGAAAAATCGCCCTCCGGCATGCGTCCTCCGGACGTGAATGTGCGGGTTGTATATATCGTTCGCCGGACGGATGGTCAAGGGGACGGCTATTCCACCGTCACATGGGCATTAACCCCGCCCTCGCTTTCAACGATCTCGTTGAGCGTAAAGTGGAGTCCAAGGGCATCTGCCGTTTTTGCTCGAATCCACCCCAGTCGGACATCTTCCGTCGTGCTCGAGGCTGACGGGGAGATGGTGAGACGGATGCCGAGCTCGCCAGCCCAAATGCACTCGACGCCTTGAGGGCAACGCGAATCCGTAAACTCCGCGGCCGTGACCGTAAACGACCGTTGCGGATCTTTTGGATCAGTAAAAATGGCCGAGTCATGCAAAAAGAATTGCACGGTATCGCCCAGATGATGTGTTGATGGGGTTGGCGTGGTTGGTGGTTGTTCCGGTTCGGTTGTGGTTGATGTCGGTACGGGTATCGTTGAAGTGACGTTTTGCTGATGCACAGGATTGCTCGGCGCCGGGGATAGCGGAGTCGTTGGCGACGCTGGTTTTTTGAGAAAAAAGAACACAGCGCTGATCACAATGACGATGGCAATGATACTTCCGATCGCTGGCCAAATGATGCGCGATGCAGGTCGTGTCTGCTCAAAATGGTTCTCCATAGATGTGAAGAATAGCATAAAAGAAAAACCGCCCCGATAAAACACCGGGACGGCGGAGAGGGAGCGAGTTACGGATTCTCGCGGAGATAGGTGACGACGCGGTCGCGCATCTCCGGACGAATCGCTTCGGAGAACATGTAGTAGTCGAGGAGCTGCGTGATCGTAAACGCGGCATGGAGCGTAGGGCCGATGGCCTCGAGCTCTGCACATCCTCCTTGTTCACGATCTACGAGCACAAGGACGTCTTTGACGACAAGCCCGGCGTGTCGGAGAACAGAGATAGCTTCGATCTTGGAATCGGCTTTGGTGATCAGGTCATCCACGAGGAGGACGTGATCGCCAGGGCGGAATGTGCCAGATCGAATCCCATCAACGCTGCGATGATCGCCGGCTTCCTTTTTACCGAGCCGGATGAGGCGATTGGACGGCAGGTCCATGGCCTCGACGAGCACGTCGGCGAACGGTTCGCCGGCACGCGGAATCCCGCAGATACACGAAGGCGTATCCAGACCTTCTTCGTTTGCGATATGCAAAAGGTCGAGAGCGATCTCGCGCACAACCTGCGGCGTCAGCGGGCCGGGCTTGGGATTGTCCGGCGTGCGCAGGTTGAGATAAATCGGGGAGAGCGGCGCATCAGGATGTGTCTGGTGAAGTTTGAGCTTAAACTCACCAAACTTGATCGCACCAAGCTCGAGCAAACTCCACGCGACTTTTTGCTGCCACACGGTCAGGTGTTTCACGTGCGCCTCCTTCGAAAGGGCGGTCGAAGTATAATACAAAAAAGCCCCTTGCGGGGCTTTTGCTGGTTGTTGTCGTCTTAGACGATGTTCAAACCCATGTTCTTTGCCGTTCCTTCGACCTGGCGCATCGCGGCTTCCACCGTGTGGCAGTTCAAGTCAGGCAATTTCTTTTCCGCAATTTCGCGGATCTGAGCCTTGGTCACCTTGCCGACTTTTTCGGTCAATGGTTTGCCAGAGCCCTTCGTGATGCCAGCTGCTTTTTTGAGCATTTCGGCAACCGGAGCGATCTTGAGAATGAAGTCGTATGAGCGATCGTCATACACCGTGATGATACACGGGACAACTTCGCCGCGGCGGTCTGATGTCGCGTCGTTGAAACGCTTACAAAATTCCGCGATGTTCAAGCCTTGCGGACCAAGAGCGGTACCGACTGGAGGAGCTGGGTTTGCTGCGCCTCCGACGATCTGAAGCTTGATCAGTGTTTTGATTTTCTTAGCCATGGAGATGGGATTCGTGGTGAGTGATCAGGAAAGACGAGAAGCGCATCGTTCCTGGCGGCCCAACGAATGGAGTAGCTAGTAGCTACGTAGCTGGTAGCTAGGGGATTGAACCCTCAGCTACCAGCTACAAGCTACGTAGCTACTTTTTTATACTTTCTTGATCTGTGTAAAGTCGAGTTCGAGCGGCGTTTCGCGGCCAAACATCGACACGAGGACCTTCACCTTACCTCGAGCACCGTCGATGTCAATAACCTTGCCCTCAAAACCTTTAAACGGTCCGTCGCCGATCTTGATCGGCATCCCGACCTGGAGATCGATGGAGAAGCTGGCTTCATCTGTAGCGCTCATGCGCTTCAACAGCGACTGGACTTCTTTTTCGGAGAGTGGGGTTGGAACGATACCGGTGCCAATGAAACCCGTGACGTTTGGCGTGTTGCGCACAACGTACCAGGAATCATCTTTCACGATCATCTCAACAAGCACGTACCCTGGGAAGATTTTTTCCTCGACGAGCTTGCGCTTGCCGTTTTTGATCTTGATCTTTTTCTCGGTCGGAACAAGGACCGCGAAGATCTTGTCTTGCATGCCGAGCGTCGAAATACGGCGCTTCAAACTGTCTGAGACATTTTCTTCGTATCCGGAATAGGTATGGATCGCGTACCAGCGCCGGCCGAGTTCAAGGGTTTGCTTCGGCATAAAAAAGGTTCGAGTGAGTTATTTTTTGGTGTTATCTGCTGGCTTGGTCGTTGTCTGAAGATCTTTGAGGTCAAGTGTCGGAGCTGCGGCATTGGTTGCGCCAGAGACCGGAGTTGTTTCAACCTGGATCGGAGCAGAACCCTGAACAGGAGCGGAGGTTGAGGACTGGAGACGAGCAGCGCGTGCGGTGGCCGCAAGGCTGGTCAACTGCGTAAAGCCCATATCCAATGCGGCAAAAAAGACCGCGACAAACACGCTCACGCCGATAACGAGGGAGCTGTAGCGAATAGTGTCCTTGCGCGTTGGCCAGGAAACCTTCGTAAATTCTTCTTTACTCGCGATGAGATACGCTTTGAGCTGATCAAAAAGTTTCATAATTTTTTTCTTTCTAAAAAGCCCTTCCCAGGGCCAATGACCGGAGATTAGCAGGTTTTATGGGAGTTGGCAAGCCACGTAATGGGCGCGTTAGACGGGTAGAAAAAACGCTTCCAGATCCAGATGGACGCAGAAGCGTGAAGTGGAACATGCGAGCATGATCAGCTGTCGGCTGACGTCGGTGCGTCGTCGTTGACGACGGCTGCTGCTGCTGCTGCTTCTTCCTTCTTGAACGGGACGAAGTGAGTCGTGACGCCCTTTGTGCACTCGTCGAGGAGCTGAAACAGTGCCTTCGAATGACTGTGAACATTCCCGTCTTCGCCGGGATACTCCATCACGAAGCCGGATCCGCACTTTCTGCAGAAATATCCGACGAGACCCTTCTCATTCGTCTTGGACGTTCCCCAGACGGCGTACGGTTCGGTCGCACCGCAGACGGTGCAGAACGCTCCGTCATCTTCGTCGTCATACTTCCTGAAGCTGTGATCTTCTGACATGACGAGGTTGAACTTGTCCGCGTCGACGAGTTCGCATCGGAATCCTGCAGCTCTCGCTTGCCCGATCAGCGTGCGATCATCCATCGGACTATCGTCGGGCTTCTTCGCCTCCGTTTCGATCGGAGGAGGAGCGGCCGGTGCAGGTGAAGTCTCGGTCACGGGTTGCTTCTGAGCTTCCTCGGCGTCGTGCAGCATCTTTTTCTGCTGTTCCGCTATGCGTCGATGCACTTCATTGATCTTCGCTTTTTCCCTCTCCGTGTTGCAACCGTCACGGTAGCCGACGGTGTAACAAATGATGCAACAGACGATTGCGATGACGATGATGATCGCGTACGCCATGACGCCTCCTAAAGTGCGTTGCAAAGGTAGGTCATTCTTGTGACTCCGTCAATGCAAGGCAGATTCTTGACAAAACCTCATTTTTGCTGTATTTTCGCGTGATTCCTATGCGTCTCACCGCGCGGTTTCCGCAACTTCAACCCATTGCCGTTTTCGTGTATCGAGCGAAGCGTTGTTTGGGGTGGATGCTTGGGCGAACGGCGTACGCATCCGTGCGCGTCCACGAGGAACTCCCGTTTCGCGTCGCGCGTCACCAGTCTGTACTCATGCGCAAGCTCGGAAACGCAGACATGCGATTGCAGAAAAATAAAATCACCAATCTCACGCTCGCGACGCAACAAGTGACCAAGATTACGATTCGTCCCGGTGAAACGTTTTCATTGTGGAAGCTCGTCGGGCATCCGACGGCAAAGAAAGGCTACGTCGAAGGGTTGTTGCTTTCGAATGGCGAAGTGACGTCTGGCATTGGCGGGGGATTATGTCAGATGGCAAATCTCCTGTATTGGATGTTTCTCCATTCACCGCTGATCGTCACCGAGCGGCATCACCATAGTTTTGATGCGTTTCCAGATTCCGGCCGCGTGTTGCCATTTGGGACGGGCGCAACATTGTTTTACAACTACGTCGATCTGCAATGTAAAAATCCAACCAACCACACATTTCAAATCGTACTTTGGATGACGGACGAACATCTAAAAGGCGAGATTCGTTGTGACGTGGAATTACCAGAGCGCTACCACGTCTTTGAACGCGAACATGCGTTTATCTTTCGTCCGGAGGATCAAAAATATTATCGAACAAATAAAATCTTCCGCGACGTGAATAGTTCAAAAACGGGCGCGCTCATCCGCGAAGAATTTGTGATGGAGAATTTTTCCGAAATGAAATACGAATTGCCAAAAGGAACAGAAATTCAGATTCAAGAAACCGTTCACGGCGATGTCGTGCGGACGTTACTCACAACGAAGGCATAAAAAAAGAACGGGCGTTGGCCCGTTCTTTTTTGATTTTCACGTTTTTACAAATCGATCTCGGCTTGTTTGGCGTGTGTCTGAATGAACTTTTTGCGCGGAGCGACTTCGGAACCCATGAGTGTGTCGAATGTGGCGTCCGCTTCTTCGGCATCAGCGACATCCACAACTTTGAGCACGCGATTTTTTGGATCCATGGTCGTTTCCCACAACTGTTCCGGGTTCATTTCTCCAAGACCCTTGTAGCGCTGGATGACGATGCCAGAGATGCTCGTGGTGCCTTCTTCGGCGAGGGCTTCCTGCATCTCTTCGGTCACTTCTTCGACGTCTTCCTTTTCATCCTCTTTGCCTTTCTTCGACTTGGCGCGTTCCGCCTTGATCTTCAAAAAGTCTTCAATAGCCTTGTCGCGTTCTTCGTCAGAGAAGGCATATTTGATCGCCTTACCCATCGCGACGCGAAAGAGTGGCGGTTGGGCGATGTAAATATGCTTCCCGGCAATGAGCTGTGGAAAGTGTCGGTAGAACAACG
>CAITMG010000037.1 GCA_903893445.1 Candidatus Uhrbacteria bacterium
ACATCGATCACAGAGACATCATTCAACGCACTGGGTGAAAAATAGGCATATCGACCAGCAACCGTCACACTGCCCACGTAACCACCATCACCCGCGATAATCTGATCATGAGCAACCGGAGCCGTTGGATCGCTCACATCAAACACCTGCAAGCGACCGGCCGTTCCCGTCTTTGTCACATACAAATAATGACCAGACACCGCAACGCTCACCGGCGCATCTGGCGCGACAAAGGACGTCGTTGACACCAACTGCGGTTGCGTCGGATCGGAAACGTTAAATGCCTGAATTTCATTCGCATTAGTCAACACAACATATGCCGTGTTCCCATCAACAACGGTTTGGTTGACGGCTGTAGCAAATGGAACGTTGACAACGCTCGTAATATGAAACGGATCCGCAATATTATAAATATTCAATCCGTTAAACGGCGTTGAAACATACGCGTAGTGACCCGAAACAAATACATCACTCGCTTGGCCCTCAATAAAGCTGCTTGTAAGATGCGGCAGTGCTGGATTGGAAATATCAACAATCGTCAGCTGTGTATCATTCACGATGTACGCGTATGGACCAGCGACAAACAATCCCGTGACATTCCCAAGCGAACCAAGAGAACCAACGAGTTTCGTTTGAACGGTGTTGGAAATATCAAAGACCTGCAACGAACCCGTTGTTTGATTAATCACATACGCATAGCTCCCCTGAATGCGAATGTGTTGCGGCGCTCCATCAACAAGCGATGTTGTAGATGTTGTGATGACAAAAGACTGATCCTGAACCAGCGTGTTGCGAATATTCCCAACCACATCAAGCGCTTCTGCTGGCGTGGATGTTCCAACACCGAGCATGCGTGATGATGTTGCGAGATACACGCTATCAATTCCATTGTCGATCCATGGTGACACCGGGCAACCCAGACCATCATTCAAACAGACACCGACACCGCCCTGCGTAAGCAACGCAGAGTCAATTTTACTTGCTTGAATCTCATTCGCATAAATCACCTCATTGTTGGTAACGGCGCCATCAATGTGCGTCGTACCGCCAACTTGACCAAGACCAACATAGATTGGAGTGATGCCGCCCGCACCATCACCATTTGCGACGATAGACAGTCCATTCGATCCTGCGAGCTGAAGACTCAATGTGTGCGTCTGCACATCAGCGCCAGTCACCGGAATATTGATGGAATAATCTGTTCGATTCGCATTCGTTTGAATGCCCGTTCCGTTTTGTGTAATCAAGCCATTTCCATCCATCGAGAACATAGATGTCGCTCCGGAGTCCATGGAAAAATCAAAGACGTGATCCGCTGGAGTAAACGCACCGGATGTCGCCGCAGAAGCAAATTCGTACGCTGTTTTTGGTGTCGGAAGGACAAAAGCAGATGCGGTTGAACCAAGTTCAAATTGCGCCGCATCAACAACAAACGATTGATTGCTATAGGTTGGATCCGCATTGCCACCCAAAAGATGAAGAGTCAACAACGTATCATCTGAAACGATCGGCGGGACGACGCAACGCGTAAACGATGTCGTTAACGTACATGCAAACACATTGTCATTCGGCAACTGTAAGCTATGTCCAAGCACATTTGTAAATGTCCCAGCGCTGACACCCGTAAAATTCCAGTACTGACCAAGCGAATCTTGAACCGCGAAAAACATCGTTTCACCACCAACAAGACCTTGTGCGTACGTGGAAAGCGTATACGTATTTCCATTCACGGTGGAAACCGTTTGGGCCTGCGAAGCCAATGGCCCAAGTCCCGCCCCAACATCAAACTGGGCACCTGTTGCGCCATCAAAATTCGTTGTCGTTGCCGTGACCGTCGAGCCTGGAAACGTAAAATTTAACCATGATTCAAATGGATCAAACGTTCCCGGCGTTTCAAAACTTGGATTTACCAGAATGTTCGTATTCGCCTGAACGGAAGACAAATAGGAACCAGAGCTCGTGTGTTGCGTTCCACCAATATACGTATCGCGCCAAGACGATGTCGCATTTCCAAAATTGATCGTTCCATCCGTTCCTGGCAACAAGCTATTCGCTTGAATTTTCAAATCGCCGTTTGTTTTTGTGATCGAACCATCACCGTACACAGTTGACGATGGACCAACAACAACGCTTGTCGCGGAATAAATTCCGCCAAGAGAACCAACCATCCCGCGCACAAACACATCTTTTCCGGACAAAGAGAAATTTGGATCAAGACCGCCCGTATAGTCAGACGCACCCACCAACAAATTCGTATTTGTTGCCGCGCCAATCATCACGGAAGACGTTCCCGTCAACGCACCTGAAGGATTCCAAATAAATCCAGCGGTAGATGTTGTATTTCCGCCAAAAAGTAATGCGCGTGTTGATGTCGTCAATGAAACGATGTTATTCATCGCATCATCCTGCCAAACAATCGGACCAAGACTCACAGAAGGACAATTGATCCCGCTCAAAAGACAAACAGACGATCCATTCACGAGGAGATTTGAGACGTTCAAATTCGTTCCAGATGCCGTCGTAAACCCAAACCAATTTGTTGATGTACCACTCGCAAAAGCAAGATTTGTCCCCGTCGCATTCGTAAATGTCGTGCCTTGCAACGATGTTGTTCCCGTTGCCGTCAAATTCGACGTCGCAACACCGCCAAACGCGGCGATGAGATGCGTTGTTGACGCACCCAGCGTCGTAATGTCCTGCAACGTTGATGTCGAGGCAACCGGGATGCAATTTGTTCCATCCGCCAAACAGACTTGCTTACCGCCGATCAATAACGTCGAACCGGATGCGCTGGTAAACGCAAAATTCGTAGACGTCGCAGTAGCAAAGAGACCATTCGTCGAGCTCACGGTCGTCCCAGAAAACGTCGTACCGTTGTATGTCGTGCCATTAAACGTCGTGCCGTTGACCGTTTGTGCATCAAGCGACAACCAACGATTTGCACCTGTTCCCAACTTTACTGAGACATCTGCCCATGGCGTCAGATCTGTTAAGAGATGCGCATTCACGGAAAGGAGATCCGTGGTCGCATTATCGCCGAGCGTCGTACTGCCATTCACCGCAAGATTTCCCGTTGTGGTCGTGTTGCCCAATCGGTTGATGGTAAAAACATCCGATGTGCCGTTATTCCCCTTCACGAGATAATCATTGACGTTCGATGTGCCGTTGGTCTGAACAAATAACGCCGTTCGAGCCGCACTGGCAACATCTCCCGAAACTTGATGAAGCGTCATCAAATTACCGCCGAGCGAGGAAATGGAGCTAGATGCGTAATTTCCCTGAAGGGCTTCCGCGTTAAAGGCATACGGGACAGCCGTCAGCCGTTTGCGTGGAGACATTTCCGAATCAGTCCCAACCGTCACGCCAAGATACAAGCTATCTTGGTTCCAATCGATATTGAGTGCATTTTGTCCGGCGGCGATATCGCCCATGGAAACGGAAAAAAGTCCGTTCGTCACGGTCACGTTGACGGTTGTTGGCGTCACCGTTGTTCCAGCCGCTGTCCAAAGGCGTGTTCCTCCACCAGCTGAGTCGTACAAGGAAAACTTCATGGCGTACGTCCCATCTGCCACAAGTGATCCACCAGCAGAGTACAAACGCCCCTGATAGCTAAAGGCGTGGTTAATGCCCGTTGCCGCAAATGCGGGATAGGAGAAAGAAAAGAGGAAGAAAAATGAAACAAAAAGCGCGCCGACAAAAGATCGGGTGGACAAAAG
This sequence comes from Candidatus Uhrbacteria bacterium, assembly GCA_903893445.1. Lineage (GTDB taxonomy): Bacteria > Patescibacteriota > Patescibacteriia > 2-12-FULL-60-25 > 2-12-FULL-60-25 > CAITMG01. The sequence continues at coordinate 3,717 of CAITMG010000037.1, forward strand.
AAATGAGCGGAACCGTGAAAAAGGCATCACAAAAATGAGGGAACGTCTTGCAACAACAGACAAGAGATCCAAAGAAAGAGGCTCGTGGGCGCAAAACCATTAATCCCTGCAAAGGGACCTGCGCAAACGATAGGCACTGAGAAAAGATTTGCTCCTAAACAAATCCCCACTCATTGCTATTCAAGTATACAATGGTGGGGATTCGCCTTTATCTGTTGGGTTTTCGAACAAACGACCCTGTGGATAACCTGTGACTCCTATTTTTCTGGCTCAAGCGAGATATGTTGGTCGATCAAGCCTTCGTCCTTATTACTCAGGTCAATATCTGGAGAAACATACTTTTTATAACCCTTCTTTTCAGCCGTCACGTAGTACACATTGCGACGAACCAAGAAGCCATATTTCCCTGTCGCGTCCGTAACCTGCGTTTCGAGCAACTTATTAAACTTCTTTTCAAAAATACGGACAACGACACCGGTAACCGTCCGACGAATCCGCGCGTCATAGACCACGCCCCAGCTCTTTGGCTTCGGCGCATGAGCCAAACGACGAAACACGACATAGATAGCCACCTGACCGGCAAATAACGCTCCAGTCGTCACGCTAGGCGTCACCGCAAAAACAATCGCACCCAATGGAATCCCACTAAAGCCCAAAAAGTCTCGAAAAGATTTTCCAACCGACTTCCACAAGATTGATCGCGGCGTATCCACGACCGTTGCTGGATCAAGCGGAATATTATTCACGATCATGCGAACCGGCGGAGTCACAATCTGTTCACCGTGATAGATCTCCGTATATCCCGCATCTTCCGTCATTGTGACTGTTTGTGTTGGAAAGCTGTACCCTGGTTTCACCACCTGCAAAAGATACGTGCCATCGCGTGGGATAAAGGCAAAGCGTCCGTATTTATCCGTCACCTTTGTTTGAACGGTCAATTTGTTATCTGCACGAACAAGACGAACGATGGAAAGATCAACCGGCATCTTGGACATCGCGTTATACACCACGCCCCATTTTTTACGCTTGCCGAGACCAAACAGTAAGAGCGGCTGCGTAAAAATAAACTGCAGATAGGCAAAGAGATTAAACAAGGAAACCGCTGACGCCGTATTCGCAACGGTCACAGCAAGTAATGCCGGTGCGGCAATTTGATTCGCCTGTTGAACCTGGGGCAGATCAAGCGCTTGGCGAACGATTTGATAATTTGCCTGGACATCAGCAAGAACAGCCTGGACCTGTGGAGGCAGCGTCGTAACAATCGCCGCCGGAATCAGCGGAACCGTTTTCGGCGCACGTTGCAATGGAATGCGTGGATTAAAAACATTGAGCGAAACCGTCACTGGGTCTGTAGTCTTTACAACGAAACCATCCTTTTTCACGATCGCATAATATTTTCCATTCGGGACAATGAACGCAAATCCACCGGATGCGTCACTCGACTTTGGGGCACCATATGGCTGAAACGTTCCATCGACCTGTCGGTACAGCTGAATGGATGATCCCGGAACACCGATATCCAGCGTGCTCGATGCGGAACCATCAATCACGCGACCAGGTGACAATGCATTCAACGCAAGATGTAACGAGCTAAATGTTTTATCCGCAAAAATAACCGTCGTTGTTGCATCAGCCAATCCAAGCATTGCCGGTGAAAAACTTCCGACGTATGCCGTTCCTTCTGGATTCAATTGCAACGAATACAGCAATCCGCCAACCGTAATCCCAGCCGAAGTTGGTGGCACGGGAAAAGAGGAAATAGGAACCGTCACAACAACCGGCGCACCAATCACGGAACCAACGGTCCCGGTCGGATCAGGCACAAGCAAAATCGTTCCACTACTGCCAAAAAATGAAACAGTGATCGGGATCGTTGAAGTCGTTGGCGTAAATCCAACTAAGGATGATGGGAAAGGCGGCGGTGGAACAACCGGTGTCGACGTTGATGATCCCGTTCCTGTCGTCGGTGGTGTGGTCGCTGTCGGAGGAGTTGTCGGTGGCGTCGTTGGTGGTGTCGTAGGCGGAGTAACCGGAGGCGTCACAGGAGGAACAACCGGAGGTGTCGTTGTTGTCGTTGGTGGGGTGACCGGTGGGATCACCGGAACAACTGGCGTTGAAGTCGGTGTCCCCAATGTCATTTCACCGGACGCGTAATCTCCGGAACCATCATGCGCATACGCCGCGTAGTAGTAGGTCGTTCCATTCGTCAAACCCAAGTCGATCTTCGAAGACGCCGGGCCATCATAAACCGTCGAACCGTCAGCACGCGTCGTGGGATATCCTCCGAGCTTCCGAACAATTTGCGTTGCCGTTGCACGCGTATCTGTCGAGTTCGTCCACGTGAGCGTCAACAGTTGATCGCCAGGAGTCGCCACAAAATTCGTGACATTCGACAATGGATTCAAGATGGTCAATGTCGTGAATGTCGCATCCGTCCCTGTCGCGTTATTTCCGGACGGATCCATGGACGATGGCGCATAGTGGTACATCGTGCCCTCTGCCAACCCCGTCAACATCACCGTATGCGATGTGGAATATCCACCAACCGTTGCATCTAATCCATGTGACGAAGACAATCCATACGAGACCAAAGACGTCGCCGGCTCATTCGTATCCCACAACACCAATGCCGTCGCATCGGTAATATTAATGACATGAACATGACTGATGATCGGAGGAACAACATCAACGGCTGTGGTAAATGTCGCATCCGGTGACATCGCAGACAAAAACGTCGGGTCCATGGATGACACGTTGTAATGATATGTTGTATTTGGCGACAAACCAGTCAACGTGATGCTGTGATTTGTCACATTTGATGCATCAGACGTCGTTCCGCTCGCGTGTGCAATCGTCAAACCGTACGAAACGTTTGAGTTCGCGGCCTTATCGGTATTCCACGTAATTCGCACCGACGTCATGGACAACGGAACAGCGATCACATTCGAAATCACTGGCGGATAAATCACCCCACCACCCGAACCACCGCCTCCGCCAGACGTCGGGGGCACAACAGCCGCCGTAATCACAACCGAACCTTCTGGAACGATCGGTACAACCAGCGTATTGGAATCGCCGAATGATCCACCAATCACAACCTGCGCGCTCATCGGCGAAGCTGGGTTCGTTAACTGATTCACGCCACCGATCGCATTCTGTCCAATACGCAACACCACAAAGTCTGATGCCGGAACATATCCTGCGCCAGCATTCGTCGGCGCTGTTAACGTGATCACGTTTCCAGAGATACCAACGCCCCACACATCAACTCCCGGTGCCGCCGCCAAGACAGCGGACGTCTCCAAACCCGTTGCTGGACCAAAAAACAAATCAAGATCACCAATACCAACAGAACCAAAAATAAAATCCGGTAAACCAAAGGTAACAGTATCGGAATTGCTGTTCACGCCGGACGGCGTTCGAAATTTAATTTCATGATCTGCTGGCAATCCGATCTTTAATCGCGAAACCGCATCGCTTGCCGGAGTTGCCGTCAGCGCGATCGCCGAAGCAAACGGAAAACAAATAGCCGCAATACACAAAATGGCGGCCACAAACCGTCGTAGAAAATCAATCACTTTATGCGTCATACCCGACGCCGATAAGTATACCTTGTTATGAGGAGAATAACGAACAATGCAATTGCACTAAACGCCACAACGACCTTCCAAGGAAGGACCCAAAAGGAGAATTCTTGAAGTTGCGGCTCATCACCAGTAGCTGAAATAACACGACAAGAAACAACATATCGACCAAAAGCAAACGGCTGAACATTCCACGGCCAATTCGTCACATACTGACGAAACGAATGTGGAAGCGCGCGTCCTCCGAGATCGTTCACATCAAACGTACGAATATTTCGACCGAACAAATCCGTCACAGCGATCGTTCCACTGACAGAAACGATATCATCTCCAGCATTTTGAATGCGCGTCACAAATTGCGTCGGGAAAGATGAAAACAAAGTGGCACCAAAGAGCGAATCCTTATGCGTCGTTACAGCGTCACACGAGGACAAACGAACATCATGAACAAGCTTGCCCGTCACATGAATCAAAAACAACACCCCAACACGTGCACGGACCGCCGGACCGGCTTGATCAATGCCGACGGGTGAAAAAAACACAGCCGCCATGTATCCGCCAGCCCGCGCCGACGACGGAACGGTAACATGATAGGAATACACATTTTGAGCAGAGTCTGACTTTTGCACGTGAATCCAACCCACAGGATCAGAAATATCACTCACAGGGAAAAATGCCTGCCTGCCGTCTTCGCCATCCGCCGAAAATTTTTGAATTTCTGCCGTATACGAGACGCCAGATGCATCATCCGTCACATGAATATTCCCGTCTTTCACCATTCCAGGCGCCAGCTGAATTTCGACAATCGGCGGTTCAACCGTTGCCGCAAAAACACCTCTCGGAAAGGCAAAAAATGCAAGGATAAGTGCAATGAAAATCGCGCGAAACATGGCGTTAAAAATTGGCCGTTGCAGAATATGTAATCGTTTGCGTATAGGACCCAATCACCGTTGAACTAATCACCGAAAGTTTATACGCAACACACACACCTTCACCTGGTGTGGCAACTGTATTTTTTTGAATCGGAATCGTTTGGGTAGAAAACCCGGAATCCATCGATGTCCCCGTTGCTGCCGTTGATCCAGACAATCTCCAGCCATATTCCTCCTGCCCAGCCGTCACAGATCCGTCGGTAACAGCAAACATCTCATGAATACCAGAGTTGAGCCCACCGCTCGGCGTCATATAGATCGTATACCCATTCGGCGCCGATGTTGAAACGCGCGTTCCCGTTAAAGCCGTAGTATAGACCGGCGGCAATAACGAACCAAAATTAATGGAAGACGCACTTTGCATTTTATACACATAATTCACTCCTGATGGTGAAATATTCATAACCGACGTATCACCATCCCATCGATCCACATACACATGAGTGCCGCTGATAAAGGTCACTTTACCAATAACAACTTTTTGATTCGTCCCAGGATTTTCAACAACCTGCACCATATCTCCCGCTGCGAATAAACTTGAATTGGCGACAACGACAAAATTCTGAACCATATTTAACGTCGTATATGTCGTAAAAATGGAAGAATTTTGACTAAACAACGAAAACTGCAGATACGGAACATCAACATCACCTACGCGATACCCAGATTGCATGGAAAACTGAGAACCGGAACTCTGACCGATCGCTTGGCCACCAATCGTATCGCGAAGTCCAAAATTCGTAGATGAGCTGATGTCGTCACCCCCAACCCCCGTCGCATCCCATGGAATCGAAAAGCTCTCGCTCGTCATCGCAAATGCAAGATTCGCCAATAAAAATGAGGAGAAAAACGGCACGAGAGCCAACGATACTTTCCGCATATAACACCAGCATATCACAAAAATAACGGGTACGGCTATATGCGTCGTAAAATACTATATATGAAACGAGGTCTCATTTTGTGCCGTTTCACATGAAACAAGCCTCCAAATTCACGGAAATACCATTGGAATTATGACGATCTAAGAAACAACGCATCTAAAAATATTTCATTTTTAAAATATTTTTCGAGCCGCAGGTGCTTTCAAGTAAAAAAATCAAGTAAAACCCGAGAGACAGACATTCTCGTCACAAAATATCAATCGTTTCACGTGAAACAAATTCTGAAATGAAATTTGATTATACATTTCCTTGAAAGGACAAATCAGAAAAGTGCCATCAAATAATTCTGCAAACACGTCCGCATAGATACCACCGGGAATCACCCAAACACTCAAAAATTTTTGGCAATGTTTCACGTGAAACAAATTTCACATCAAAACCAACGAATTCTATGGACATCTAGATATTATCGAACAAGATGAGCTATTTGCTGCAATATCTGAAGACATATTTCGTCCTATGGCACTGCTATGAAAAATTCATCTGTGATATCAAAACAAAATCGTAACCCAAAAGGATCCGAACTTTGCGCATACATGACAACGATCAGATGTTTGACGTGAAACAAACTACGCAAATTTTGAAACGATCTCAAAACGGATCACAAACTCGAACACAATTAAGATGCTAAACTTTTCTGAAAAACCAGCCAATTCAATTGATCGATGATAGGCTTGGAAAAATCAGACGTTTCACGTGAAACAAAATTTAAGAAGTAATACCGTCCGCCTCAATCATCAAGTGAAAGAAAACCGTTTTAAAGTGAAATATTCAAGCGATCAATAGAATAATTAGCTCACAAAAATATTTTCATAACTTTCTAAGCTAATTCAAGAGAATCGAAATCTGCGAATACATCTGAGGTGAATGTTTCACGTGAAACAAACAAACAAACAAACAAACAAACAAACATGAATGAATGAATGAATTAATGAATGAATGAATGAATGACTGAACAGTTGCTTGATCTGTAGTACCAAATTTAGACAGAAAACTATCGACTGTTTCACGTGAAACAAAAAAATCCCTTTCGGGATTTTTTTCGATCGATCTCATAACGATTTACGTTATCTGTTCGATGGTGGACTGATGGGGAATCGAACCCCAGACCTCCGCAATGCGAATGCGGCGCTCTACCAGCTGAGCTATCAGCCCATGGACTGTTTCACGTGAAACATTGACCTATTTTGAAAAAAAATCTTTTTCTTTCTAAAACCTTCTCAACTGAATGCGTCGTAAAATATATTACGCAGCTCCTGGTGTCTCCAGGAGGGATCGAACCTCCGTCTAGAGCTTAGGAGTCTCTCGTTCTTCCATTGAACTATGAAGACCTATGCGTCGTAAAATATTTAAAGAAAAGAAACGATATTTCTTTACGCGCAACGATTCTACGTCGTTTGATTGCCGTCGTCAAACAAATTATGTTGTAGCTCTTGACGGACAACCAAATCACGCCTATTATAGCGAGCATCTATGCCAAATAAGAAAGCCGCGATCAAGGATCTGCGCAAAAACCGCAAACGCGCAGCACACAACCTGCGCATCAAAAAGAATGTGAAAGCGCTCGTCAAAGAGACGCGTGAATTGATTGCCGCTGGCAAAAAGGAAGACGCAGCGATCAAGCTCCGCGCCCTACAGCAAGCAGCCGACAAGGCCGCAAAGCGTGGTGTTTTGCACAAAAACTCCGCCGCAAATCGCAAAGCATCCGCAATGCGAAAACTCAACGCATCAAAGTAAGTCAAAAAATCTCCGGCCTAACCGGAGATTTTTTTATTCAAGGATTTGTAAAGATTCTTTTCCCGTTGCAAGCCCTGTACGTGCGGCAAAAAGAACGGCGGTCGTTTGTAAAACCGTTTGAACAGGAATCTTTCTCGTGGATCGCAATTGCTGTAATTTTTTAACGATAAACGGAGGAAGGCCATCCGAGTCGCCAGTCAGCACACGCGCAAACGAGCGAGTCTGACCGGGAAAAACAGACACAATACCATCAAGCTCATCAGACGAATCAAGGCGCGCACGCCAACCAGGAAAACCCCGCAAGTACGTATCCGCTAATTCAAAAACAGTTGAGGATGTATCGGAATTCATTGGTTGAAATTGATAGTCCGGATTTGCCGCATATTTTTGAAGCTCTTGATCGACGAGCCACATATCACCGTCAATAAGAGCCGAAAGTCGTTTTGCGCGTTCGCCCGCAACGCCACGCTGAGTAGCGAGAGCAATGACGACGTCCTCAAACGCACGACCATGTAAAAAGGGATGCGCGTAGGAAACAATCTTCAAACCTTCAAATTCTTTTTCTGTTTTCGAAGAAAGAGGCTCGTCTTCAACACTTAAAACAATCGTTTGCTCGTTATCAGACGCTAAACGTTTTGCCAGTTTTCGCACATCAGCAATTTTTGCGGAGGCGAGCAGTCCATCACAACGAATAAAACGCTTTTGCGCAAAAAGAGAAGGGGATCCAAGACGATTGAGGACGTCATCAACATCAACGGTATGTAAAATATCCGTTGAATAACCTTGCGGATCATATTTCTCTCGAAACGCCGCCACAAGATCACGTGCCTTTTTTCGCGCGTGATACGTGTCCGGCCCTGAGCAAATAATCAACATCAGACGTAGGTTAGCGCATGGTCCAATAAAAAGAAAACGACATAAAAAAACATCCGGCAGACATGCTGAGAAGAGCTTGGTACCCCTCTGCGAAGCGTGTTTGCCGGATGTTTTTAACTTTTAATTTACTTTTTTCTCGCCTTGATCAAAAACCGCGCAAATCGAATTTCATCATACGTAAACGATTCACCTAGCTTAACGCGCACAGGCGTCAACATATCACTTTGCGTTTCTTCAAATGCTTTTGCGATCTGCTCTAATCGTTCCGGAGAGGAAAAGGAAAGATGCGAAATATCTAATGCAATACCCTGATCAAGCGCTTGCTCAAGATGGTTGTATACCGTGGTTGTCGCAAATTCTCGCGCGCGTGCGATTTGATCAGGCGTCATCTTTTTCTCAAACAACCGAACGGTCGCCATGACGGTTTCGGAAACAGCTCGAGGTGCTGGTGCTTTTTCACGAAGGACAAACGCTTCGATATCACGTTCAGTGATTCCACGCGCCTGCGCATACGCGGAAATCACCGCAAGAAAACGTTCACCATATTGAGCTAACTTTTCCTTTCCCACACCAAAAATCGTCGACAAGCTTTCCACACGCTGTGGAAACTTTCGGGACATCGCCTGCAATGTCCGATCACCAAAAATAACATACGGCGGGACGCCTCTCGCTTCTGCGAGCTCACGTCGCAATACGCGAAGCTGTTCAAATAAATCTTGATCAAACGGGGCGTTTTCTACTTCTTTTTCAATAACACGTTCAGCTCGTGGAACACAGTTATCGCACGCGCCACAGTTTTGCGTTGTCCACGGTTCACTAAAATATTTTAACAAATAACCACGGCGACACGTTCGCATCTCGCCATACTCCGCAATACTTTGCAGCTGTAATCGTGCACGAAGTAATTCTTTTTCATCCTGAATCTCACGCAAAAATAATTCGTGTTTATATAAATCACCTTTGGAATAAAAAAGGATACAGTCACTCGGCAAACCGTCACGACCCGCACGACCTGTTTCCTGATAATACCCTTCCACGGATTTTGGAAGGTCCATATGCACAACAAGTCGGACATCTGGCTTATCAATGCCCATACCAAACGCAATCGTTGCCGCGATAACCGGAACATGATCACGAATAAACTGTTCCTGAACATGCGCGCGATCGGCTTGTGACATGCCGGCGTGATACGCCGCGGCCTTAATCCCATTCGCACGCAAATCCGACGCGACCTGTTCTGTTCCCTTGCGCGAAAAACAATAGACAATAATTGATTGATTTGGTCGAGACTGAACCTCGCGAAGCAATCGATCAAACGCCTGCTTTTTTGGAAATACGCAATACGTTAAATTCGGACGATTAAAACTGGATTGAAAAACTTTCGCGCCGCGCAATCCAAGTTGCGACAAAATATCTTCACGCACGCGAGCATTTGCCGTCGCCGTTAACGCCATGATCGGTGTCTGCGGAAACAGACGACGCAGCGATCGCAACATTCGATATTCCGGACGAAAATCATGTCCCCATTCGGAAATACAATGCGCTTCATCAATCGCAAACAAATCAACGCGCAACTTTTGGAGAAATTCTTGCGTTGATGACATCGCCAAACGTTCCGGAGAAAGATACAGCAACTTCAGCTCCTCACGTTTTGCGAGTTGTTCCACGCGCATTGTCTCTGCCGGTGTTTGCGAGCTGTTTAAAAACGCCGCCGCAATGCCGTTGGCACGCAACGCATCCACCTGATCTTTCATTAACGCAATCAACGGAGAAACAACAACCGTGATGCCAAAAAATTTCAGGGCAGGAATTTGAAAACATAACGACTTTCCTCCACCCGTCGGCATTAAAACTAATGAATCCTTTCCGGAAATGCAGTGTTTAATAATATCCTCCTGCATCGGACGAAAGTTATCATACCCAAAATGTTTTTTGAGAAGCTCGCGCATGTCCATCAAACCTTACCCTACAGACACGCAAAAAGAAACACGACAACATTACGGCACGATCATCACAAAAAAGACCTGTAATCGAATATGCGACGGCTCAAATCCTGCCTGCGAATCCCGTCTCCACGAGAACCAACGGTCAGAGTGCTCAAACGGACATTCCGCAACGTCCTGGACGCGATTTGAGGCCAATCCTGCCTCATGTAACTCGCTTGCAATCATCCCTGGAAGATTAAGATGACGATCGCGACAAAACTCCGGGGGAAATTCCGCCGCAATCTCATCCGAGACCTCATAATGATTCGCGCAAATCCCAGGCCCAATCACCGCCGAAAGGCCTACGGGTTGAGACCCAAACGCTGCCGACATCTCGTGAACAAGCTGTCCCGCAATATTTGCCTGCGTCCCTCGACGTCCACTATGCGCAATCCCAACAGCTCCCGTCTTGTCATCATGAAGAAAAATCGGCGCACAGTCCGCACCCGTGATCGCCAAAACAACACCGGGTTCAAGTGTCACAAGCCCATCGGTATCAGCAACAATTGCCTCGCTCTCAGCCGTCACATGTGCAATCGTCGTTCCATGACACATCCGCGCAGACACAATCTTGCGCAGAAAAATTCCCTGCGAATGCAACACGTCCGTCAGATGTAAAAAGAATCGCTCGGATGTCTGTTCGCGAGCAGACAGTGAGCTCTGAGGAACATTTCTTGGCCGAGCGGCCGTGAGCGTGTCCGAAGAGCTCACTGTCTGTGAAGCAATGCAGCGCGAGAGTGGTAAAAAAGCCCCATCCTCAACAGTGGTTCCGCCAAAAACGAATTGGTCCGATTGCGAAAAGAGAATCATCCAAATAGATTACTCCTGCACGAAAAAAAGAAAAACCGCTCCGGTACAGACCGAAGCGGCAAGAAAAAAGATCAGGTCAAGATGGGGGACGGGACGTGATCACGATAAAAGAGAATCATCGTCCGGATCGCGGCGAGCGACTGCTCGGACGTGACCGGATACCCATCTCGACCAAACTTGAGCCGCAGATGCTGACGGAGCGATTCGAGAACCGTGCCCTCCGTCAGGGTGGAATCAAGAACCCATTCCACGCCATCATCATCGATGTCGGCATTTACCTCAATCGAGGAAACGACCCCATCCTGCGCAAGCGCAAGGATACTGAACAAAAACGACCCCGTGTCGACAGTCTCCAAGGAAAACTGGAGAACGAGCGTCAAGCGCTGGTCTGGAAGATCGAGGCGCAAAAAGCGCTCGCCCCCAATGCCGTATTCAGGCAATCCCGTCAGTTGACACGCGCCAAGCTCACGAATGACTTGGTCAAACTCACGCGCACCTTCGGCCTTGATATCGGCCAACGTTGCTTTCATCGTGCCCTCCTCACAAACATCAGCGGGAGAGATGTATCAAGAAAACGCTCCGTGCGCAACCGATGGCTAGGCGACTTTTTTCATTTCCTCCCAATTTTTTCCTTCTTTTGCTTCCACAACAATCGGCGCACCGACGTCCTGTGTCTGCTCCATTAAGGCGATAAGTTCGCTTGTTTTTGAAAAATCATCCGGAACTTCAAACACGATTTCGTCGTGCACCTGCAACAACATGCGTGCGCGAGGCTCGATGCGTGGCAACGCTTGAGCAAGATCAATCATCGCCAATTTCATCACATCTGCCGCTGTTCCTTGCACCGGCATATTGATCGCCATGCGTTCGGCAAACGCACGAAGCTGTGGCATTGGCGAATTAATGTCCGCGAGATACCGCTTACGTCCAAACAATGTTTCAACATATCCCTGCGCATGCGCCAAATTTTTCGTCTGATCCAGATATTCTCGGACACCGGCGTAGACATGAAAATACTCATCAATAAATTGACGCGCTTCGTCAAACCGAATGCCCGCGGCTTTTGCCAAACCCTGCGGACCTTGTCCGTAAATGATGCCAAAGTTAATCGCTTTTGCGGCGCGACGCTGATCTTTCGTCACCTCGTCCATCGGAATATGCCAAATCGCCGCCGCAGTCGCCGTATGAATATCATGTTTCAAACGAAACGCCTCAAGCATTTTTTCATCTTTGGCTAATGCCGCAATGATGCGCAATTCAATCTGCGAGTAATCGCAGGACAAAAGTTTAAAACCCGGCTTCGCGATAAAACCACGTCGAATCTTTCTGCCAAGCTCTGTGCGAATCGGAATGTTTTGGACATTCGGTTCTGTCGAAGACAGACGACCTGTCGCCGCAATCGTTTGATTAAACGTTGTATGAACACGACCATGTGCATCAGCCAGCAATGGCAAGGCATCCACATACGTGGACAATAATTTTGCCACTTCGCGATAGTCGCCAACTTTTTCAATAATCGGATGCGCACCTTCCAATTTTTCCAATTCCGCCGCTGCCGTTGAAAGTCCGGTTTTGCCGCGCTTGATGCCTTTCGATGAAATCTCTAGCTTCTCAAATAAAATATGCGCGAGCTGAGAAGGGGATGCCGGATTAAAATCCTCACCCGCCAAATCAATCATCTCACGTTCTAATCGTTGTTTTTCCTTTAAAAAATCATCATGCAGGGTTTTAAAATACGCACGATCAATCATCACGCCTTCGTCTTCCATTTCCCCTAAAATCGGAATCAACGGAATCTCAAACCGATCCATGACAGAATCCAAATGTTGTTCAACCAATTCTTTGGATAACGCACGATACAAATCACGAACAAGATCAACCATCTCCATTCCACGCTGTTCACCATCGTCAGAAATTGTTTTTCCAAAACGCGTCAAAGCTAACGTCGCAAGATCATACGAGCGATCACCTGCGGATAACAAATACGCCGCAATCTCCGTATCAAATGAAAGACCGTTCAATGCAAAACCATGCGTATTGCACCAATGCCAGCTCAACTTCAAATCATGCGCAATTTTTGGAAGGGATCCGTTTTCCAAAAATGAACCAAGCAACTGACGCACGCGAGCATCTTTAAGCTGCGTCGTTGAAACAACGGCCGTAGAAAGGTCCGATCCGAGCGCAAGAACCGGCGCATCGGAAAACAACGACTCCTGCGAGACCGTGAGCGGAACAACGATCAACCACGCTGGAACCACAGAGAGAAACGTCGCAACATCCACAACCGTTCCAGATGAACCATCTGACACCATGGCGGCTTTTTTCGAAACGATTTTTTCGGCGCCAAAAGACAACTGAGGTGTCGATGAAACGATCTTCTTTTTTTCACCGCCCAACATTCTGGCAAGCAACGTCTTAAAGCCAAACTTCGTAAATACCGCACGCATCGTTTCCTCATCAACGCGCTGACGTTTCATTTCGTCCAAAGAAACATTCATCGGCGCGTCCATCATCAATGTCACAAGATGCAACGTCGCGCGCGCATCCTGCTCACCACCCAACAACTTTTGTCGGACGCCTGGCTTGATTGCTGATGACGGATCTTTTGCCGCGCGAAAAATCCCTTCAAGATCACCGTACGATTGCAACAAATCAAGTGCCGTTTTATCACCAATCCCAGATACGCCCTTCAAATTATCCGACGAATCACCGGCAAGCGCTTTCCAATCTTTCACCTGCGATGGCTTCAACCCCGCAATCTCCGGCAATGTCTTTTCATCAAAAATAACGGTTTCGGAAACACCCTTCTTCAAACTCATAATCCGAATCCCCGGACGAATGATCTGCCACGCATCGCGATCGCTCGTCAAAATCGTCACCGCAACACCATCCTTTGCTAATCGTGTTGCCGCCGTTGCGAGCAAATCATCCGCTTCATATCCCGGTAGTTCAATATTTCGACCACCAAACGATTCCACCACTTCTTTTGTCAACGGAAATTGGGCGTAAAATTCATCCGGCTGATCTTCACGTTGCGCCTTGTATTCCGGTGCGGCTTCATGTCGATACGTCGGCTCTGGCGTATCCCAACACACAACAAAATAATCCGGTCGTTCGCTGGCAAGAATTTTTTGCAAAACCGTCGTAAAACCGTAGACCGCATTCACAACGGTTCCATCCGGAGATGTCAGCGGAGGTAAAGCGTGCCATGCCCGATGAATCAAGGCATTTCCATCAATCAAAAGCGCAGTGGATGTCATGCCCCACACGGTATCGAATATCTCGCAGGCTTACAAACTCAAATCACCTTGCGGAATCCGCACTTCGCGAACATGACGAACAATCGCAACATCTAACCCCAATCGCTGAATCTTTCGCGCCTCACCAAGCGTCCCACGAACATCCCAAGCCCCAACGCCCCAACCATAGGAACGAAGATGATCAACGCGCTTGGGATTCAAAATTTGAACCGGACACGCAACAGCCCACGGCTTTAACCGAAGCAATTTGGTAAAAAATCGCTTTCCCTGCAACGGCAACGGCCAACGCGGAACCAAAAAAAGCGTGCGGACATCCGGATGCGCGCGACGAACCCGCATCAACACGGACGCATGAAAGGAAGAAACAATCGTGCGCTCGCGTAACGCCGAGCTCGTTCCAAGCTTCACGATCAATGTCTCAACAACATCGCGATGTTTCACTTCGATGTCTAAAATGTGTGGCGCGTGAATATGGGACGTGACGTCGTGGAGCGTTGGAATAGAACCTCCAGCACGCAAGGAAACTTGCGCGAGTTGAGACGCGGTCAGCTCTGCAACCCGATGCGCATCACCGGCGACACGATGCAAATTCACGTCATGAACAACAACCATCTCGCCATCACGCGACGCGCGTAAATCAAACTCAATCCCATCGGCACCTTGCCGGATGGCTTCATGAAACGCTTCAATCGTATTCTCCGAGATGGTGCGCCCATGGACGCCGCGATGACCAAGAACCAGCATATCTGGCAGTAGGGTAGACGATTTAAAACAAAATTGCTACATTCTTCCTCGCGACACACTGTTTACGGGGCAGCGCCCCGTGACGACGAAGTCGTTTTACGGGGCGTGGTAGCCAAGTGGTAAGGCACGGGTCTGCAAAACCTGTATTCGTGGGTTCGATTCCCACTCACGCCTCCATCTCGATTCTCGAGTCCAATGTAAAATAGAAAAAGAACCGGCAGACATGTTGAGCAGAGTTTGGTACCCCTCTGCGAAACGTGCCTGCCGGTTCTTTTTCGAATCCGCTTTTGAGAAAAGGCTCTTGGTTATTTCACGGCCAACGCAATTTCCTGACAATCCGCATTGGTCAATCCAAGATCCCACTGTTTTTTGTTATCACCATCCATCACGATCTCAACACGAGCATTCCGTTTTAAGCCAAACTGGCGGGCGTCCTTAATATCTTTCATCCAAACATCAATGCGATTCGTATAACGATCGTTCATACGATCATGCACTTCAAAGATCTTATCTCCGAATAAATCCGGAAATCGGACACGTGTCCCGATCTTTAAAAAATTGGAAGCAACAATCCCATCGCTCACACACGTCCCGTCCGCCGTCACGTACGGTGTGCCGTCGGTTTGGTTCGGGGCGGAGGAGTAGGCCGTCATGGACGTTAAAACCGTCCGAATGGCTGGATCACGCTTTGGTTGAGCAACCGGGAGCGTTTGTGTTGGAATCTGCTCTGGAGCCGCGATAACAGGCTCTGAGGCCGTCACATCCGAGGTGGATGTCGTCATTTGAGGCTCTGGGGCCGCAAATTGGTCCATTTCCTGGGCATGAACCGCCGTGATGTGCGAATTCGTAAGGATAAAGGTAACCATCAAAACGGCAAGGATCTTACGATCCTTTACCGTGGTCTTGTACGCATTTTGGAGTAGCCGCATAGTGTGGCTGATTTGCCGGGAGACAGAGCCTACCGCAAATCAGACCTGACAGTAAAGCATATTTGCCGGTTTTTGTCAACGGTACTATACTCGAATTACTGATAACTTAGCCAAATTTTGGCATTCTGACGCTATGTCGTTTTCCCGATTTTCCCCCAAATCCTGGCAACAGGACGGCCAAAAGCCAAAACGCGCCCCCGGCACCAAACCTCCGCTCAAAAAGATTTTCACGATCGGAGCGGTCGTTCTTGGAGGCCTTTTATTGGTCGGCGCCCTGGCGCTCACCATTGTTTTGGCATGGATTTCCCGCGACTTGCCGGATCCAAACACGCTCTTAACGCGCGACGTCCCGCAAACCACAAAGATTTACGACCGAACCGGGACGCATGTTCTCTATGAAATTCATGGAGATGAAAATCGCACCCTGATTCAGATCAAAGATCTGCCGCAATACGTTCCACATGCAACCGTCGCGATTGAAGACAAAGGATTCTACACGCATCACGGCGTCTATTGGCAAGGATTAATCCGCGCCGGGATCACGAGCATCTTTAGTGGAAAGCGCGTACAAGGAACATCCACACTGACACAGCAATTTGTAAAAAATGCCGTTCTTACGAACGAGCGTTCGTTTACACGCAAGCTCAAAGAGATGTTGTTGTCATTACAAATCGAGCGCGTCTACACCAAGGATCAAATCCTGCAGATGTACCTCAACGAAATTCCATACGGACCAACGATCTATGGCGTTGAATCCGCTGCGCAAAATTATTTTGGAAAATCCGCCAAAGACCTCACATTAGATGAAGCTGCGCTTTTATCTGCGATCCCGCAAGCACCAGATCTCTACTCACCGTACGGAACAGGCGCGCATGGCGACAACCGAGAGCAGCTTGTTGGCCGTCAGCACTATATTCTCGATCAAATGGCGGCTCAGGGGTACGTCAGCAAGTCCGATGCCGACGCCGCAAAACAAGTCGACACCCTCAAAAAAATTGTCCCAAAAAAAATCGGCAACATTTCTGCGCCGCATTTTGTCATGTACATTCGCTCACTCTTAAATGACAAATACGGACAAACCACCGTTGAAAATAAAGGACTCAAAGTCATCACAACGCTAGATTGGGATAAACAACAAATTGCCGAAGACGAAGTCAAAAAAGGCGTCGATGCTCGTGGAGATAAATACAACTTCACCAACGCTGCACTCGTTTCCATTGATCCAAAAACGGGACAAATCCTTGCCATGGTCGGATCGAAAGATTTTTTCGATGTCCAACATGATGGTCAGGTGAATGTTGTCCTTCGTCCACGTCAACCAGGTTCCTCCTTTAAACCAATCGTCTATACCGCCGGCCTCATTAAAGGATATACGCCGGAGACAACATTGTGGGATGTCGACACAGTTTTCAAAACAGACGTCAAAAACTACGAACCAAAAAATTACGACTTAAAGGAACATGGCCCGGTGTCCGTTCGTATGGCACTCCAAGGATCCCTCAACATTCCGGCCGTGAAAATGCTGTATCTCGTTGGCGTGAGTCGCGTGCTCGATTTCGCAGACGCTCTTGGATACACAACACTCACCGATCGCAGCCGCTTTGGATTATCCCTCGTGCTTGGAGGTGGGGAAGTCACGCTCCTCGAACACGCCAATGCGTATGCAGCCTTTGCAAATGATGGCGTTCAAATGCCAACATCCGCCATCCTCAAAGTTGAAGATGCCAACGGTGCAACACTGGATGAATGGAAACCGGTTGATGGCACACGCGTCGTTGATGCCGACATCACGCACACCCTGTCGAACATCTTGTCAGACAACACCGCGCGCACGTATGTCTTTGGCGCAAACAATTATCTAACTCTTCCAGGTCGACCAGCCGCGGCAAAAACCGGAACAACGAATGATTTCCATGATGCCTGGACACTTGGCTACACCCCATCGCTCGTTACCGGTGTCTGGGTAGGCAACAACAATAATGATGCCATGAAACGAGGCGCGGACGGTTCCCAGATCGCCGCACCAATCTGGCAGGGATACATGAAACGCGCGCTCACTGGGACGCCCGTTGAACAATTCCCAACACCGCCACCAACGCCAACCGATCTCAAACCCGTCCTTCTTGGAACAGACGCGGAACAAAAATTGAAAATCGATAAGGTCAGCGGCAAGCTCGCCACAGATCTCACGCCACCAGATCTCGTCGTGGAACAAACATTCCGTGTTGCACACGATATCCTCTACTATGTGGACAAAGATGATCCGCGCGGACCAGTTCCGACAAACCCAGCACAGGATCCACAGTTCAATAATTGGGAAAGCGCCGTTCAAACGTGGGCCACGAAAAACAACTGGCTCAGCGCAACATCCACCGCACCAACCGGGTTTGACGATGTGCACACAACATCTACACAACCAACGGTCACGATCTTGTCTCCATCAGCAAACCAAACAATCATCACACGAACGACCACCGTTTCTGCAAACGTATCTTCGCAACGGCGCATCGTCAGAACCGAGGTCTATGCAGATAGTAGTCTCGTTGGCACAAAGCTCTCAGAGCCATGGAATGTCACGGTTCAATTCCCAAATGCCATCGGACGTGGATTCCACGACCTAAACGTTGTCGCCGTTGATGATGTGGGAAACCGTGGAAGCGCAAAAGTCACCATCAACCTCAACGCCGACCCAGATCCTGTTTCCGTAATCATCACCGATCCAAATAACGGCTCAACGCTTCAAAGCAGTGCATTCCCAGCAAGCATCTCCGTAAGTGCCAACGACATCACCAACGCAAAAAAGATCGACCTCTTCGCCCAAAGCGCAGACGGAACAATCTCCTTGATTGGTTCAGAGATCGGCGTCTCCTCAAATATTCTCAAATTCCTTTGGTCGCATAACCCGGGCCCAGGCACCTACGTCCTGTATCCGGTTCTCCTCAATCAAGACGGAACATCCGTCACCGGAGACAAGACGACGGTAACCGTTCAATAAATCAAATATAACGTAAGGACAATACAAAAGACGCGGCTGGCATGCTGAGCAGGGTTTTGTTCCCCCCTGCGAAGCGTGTCTGCCGCGTCTTTTGTTGTCCCTCCTACTGTTATTGTCTAATCGGCATCACCACGTAGACATACTGCTCCTCAGAGGCCTCAGGAAGGAGAAGAATCGGGTTCATGGCATCAATCTGTCTGATTCGCACCTGCTCGCCGCTCATGGCCGATAAACCATCTGTGAGGTACCGGTAGTTGAGCATCACGGTGTTCGCTTCGCCCGTCACCGTCCCTTTGAGCATCGTTTTCGTTTTTCCGGTTCCCTGATCCGCAGATTGCACGGTGCAGGTTCCTTTTTCCGCATCAAATTGAAGGTGAATGTCGAACACGCCCTGGCGACTAAACAGACTGGCCGCACGAACCGCTTTTTGAAGTTCCGATCGTGAGATGATCGCCTCCGTCTTAAACTGTTGCGGGATCAATGGTTTGTAGTCTGGAAAAGATCCCTCGATCAAACGCGACACAATATCCACATTTCCATACGACACAACCATTTGATTATCCGTAAAGCTCAATCCCACATGTTCCGGCATCGTCATCTCATCCTTATACGCCCCAAGGATACGCGAGACTTCCTGAAACGATCTGGACGGCACCAGATAGCGGGCTTCGGCGCTATTTCCAGCTGCTGTGCATGTCCGCTCGGCGAGTCGATACGAGTCCGTCGCCGCAAACGTCACTTTGCCAGCTCCAGCGATCCCGCCAAAGAAACACGCAACACCGGTCAACTCCGGGCGTGACTCCGACGACGACACTGCAAACGCCACCTGATTAATCACACGCTTCAAATCCACGGCATTCACTTCATACGGCTGTGGACGAACGATCTTTGGCAACACAGGAAACTCATTCGCTAACATGCCCTTCAAAACCGTCTCCTGTTCACCCGATCGAATCTCCAAACCCTCTTCCGTTAAAACAAGTTCAACCTTCCCTGATGGAAGAAGGGAAACATAATCCAGGAAGAGTTTTGCCGGCACGCTATATTCACCCTCCTGTTCAACCCGACCGCGGACTGTGCAATTCACCGCGAGTTCCAAATTGGTCGTCGACATGCGAAGTGATCCCGCGTCGGTCTTCAATAACACATTTCCCAAAACCGGGAGATTCACATTCTTTCCCGCAACGTGTCCGACCATCGTCAGACCCTGAATGAGGTTCTCTTGTGTACAGGCGAAGTGCATAGTCAGTGGTAGTTAAAATAAATATATTTTGAGGTAGTAGTAGCAGTAGGTGTGTGGATGAAGTGGATACTTTCACCATTCCCGTATTTTGCCGATCGATCACCCGTTTTTTCTTTGCACACGACCCGTGCACAAGGAGCGGATGAACCGGGGACAGATGTGGACCGACATTTTCACCCCGTTCTTATACAGAGTTCATCCACAAACTTCTCCACTCTTTTGAGCCGCCTTATCCCGACGTTGTCCCCGCGTATAATTTCTCCCGAAGCTGGGCGATATCGCGTTTAAGTTGGTCGTTGGTTTTGAGAAGATCGCCGATCTTGTTGCACGCATGCATGGCTGTCGTGTGATCGCGTCCGCCAAGATGGTCGCCGATGGATGGAAATGAACACTTCGCCTCCTCACGAAGGAGGTACATGGCGATTTGTCGCGGAAAGGCGAGACGTTGTTCACGGCTTTTGCCAAGAAGGTCGTCCATGGAAAGGTCAAAGTAGGTGACAACGAGTTCAATGAGGCGTCGCGGCGTGATGCTGCGTTTTGGCGCCTGCGGAACGTAGTTTTGAAGAAGCGTTTGAACGGACTCGAGTGTTGGAACGGTGTTTTTAAATTGGTGGTAGGCGAGGATCTTGTTGAGCGCGCCCTCGAGCTCTCGAACGTTGAGCTGAACCGCACCAGCAATGGATCGAAGTACCTCGGTTTGAACATTCGCGCGTTTTTCTCGGGCTTTGGCTTCGAGAATCGCAACGCGTGTTTCAAAGTCAGGACAGGAGACGTCGCAGGTCATGCCCCACTCAAAGCGAGAAAGGAGACGTGTTTCCAAACCCTGAATATCCTTTGGACTGCGATCCGACGTGATGACGATCTGCTTGTTTGCTTGGTGAAGCGTATTAAAGGTGTGAAAAAACTCCTCCTGCGTTCCCTCGCGACCAGTGAGAAACTGAATATCATCCATTAAGAGGACGTCGACATTGCGATACGCATCCTTAAATTCTTTTCCGCGACCGCCGCGAACCGCATTGATGAAATCATTCGTAAAGCGTTCACAGGTCACGTACAAAACCTTCGTATCCGGCTTTGTTTCAAGGATGTGATGGCCAACCGCCTGCAAAAGATGCGTCTTCCCAAGACCAGACTCACCATAAATAAACACCGGATTATAGGTTTCTCCTGGATTTGTTGCAGCGGCCAAGGCGGCGGCATGCGCGAGCTCGCTCGTTTTACCAACCACAAAGGCATCAAAACGATAGCGAGGATTTAACCCCACCTCGGTAGCTGCTGTGGATTGTTGCGGGTGAGGTGTGGATGATGTGGATGGTTCTGGGGATTCGGCCACGGCTCGCGTGGTTTCGATCTGATCGCTAAACTGTTGAAGCGGCGTGGTGTTGCGAACTTCAACGCGATACGTCACTTCGCGAACGTTATTTGAGGTAACATTACGGAGGGCGCGAACGATCGCTTCATGATACTTTTTCTCTAACCAGGCCTTTGTAAAGGTATTTGGGACCGAAATGACGATCCGATTGTTTTCCGCGGACGAGATAAACGTGTTTTTGAACCACGTCGTAAAATTGGCCTTTGAAAGCGTGAGTTCGAGCTCGCCAAGGGTGGCTTGCCACATTTCTTGAAGGTCCATACGGGGTGGGGGAAGTGCAGAAGGATTATGAAGCGTCTAAAGTTCAACAATCGTACACCATAAAGTCAAATCTGTGGATAAGAAGTGCATAAACTGTCAAGTTGTACACACCACCCCTGCCGTACCCTTGAACTTTTCTGAGGGTTCTGATAGTCTACGGACACAAATTCACCGACCCTGCCACAGGCGTTCGCGAACGCCGTGGCCTGCCGGGGTAATTCATATATATGCCGAAACGGACATACCAACCAAAGAAACGCCGCCGCGCAAAAGTGCACGGTTTTCGCGCACGAATGAGCACCAAGGACGGAGCAAAGGTGCTTTCCCGCCGCCGCGCAAAGGGCCGCAAGCTCATCACGATCAAAAAGAAGTTCGTGAAATAACAACAAAACGCGGGCATTTCGCCCGTGTTTTTGTATCATTGCCAAATTAGTGGGCCGCCTTGCACGGGTCCTGCCTCCCTCGTCACCCCGCCAGTGCTCGCGACGACGCATTTCTTGTTGCGATGTCGTCCTGTGCGCTGTCGGGGGCCCCACTCGGGAGTCACCCGTGCGGTGCCGTTTGAGAATGAAAGTTCAAAACGTGCGGTATATATCGCCGCGAACAGGTAGTGAGCTCTGAGGAACATTTCTTGGCCGAGCGGCCGTGAGCGTGTCCGAAGAGCTCGCTGCCTGCGAAGCGGCATCAAAACCGCAGACGAAAGTGTTATCCTACCGGTATGCTCGAACGACCAAAACGATTGACCAAAAAACGCGATTTTATGCGACTTGCCACAAAAGGGCGGTCGGCTTTTGGTCCGTACGCAACAATGCGCGTTGTGGAAACGCAAAAGAGCGCACCAGGAAAGGTTGGTTTTATTACCTCGACAAAAATTTTCAAACTCGCGGTTGATCGCAATCGCACCAAGCGCCGTTTGCGCGAAGTTGTTCGTTCGTTGCTTCCAGCGATTCCGCCGGGTCTTCATGTATTGTTCGTTGCAAAACCAGAAGCGCGTGATGCCGAGTATACAAAACTCACCGATGAAATCGCTCGCATGATCGCAAAGATTCCAGAGGTGCTCAAGCAACCTGCGCGTCCATCATCACGCGGCGTCAAACATCAAAATAAATTGAAGGCAAAAAAATGAACATTCGCAATGTTCCCAAGCGCGTCGGTCAGTTGTTGATCCTCGGCTATCAGTACACCGTCTCACCAGATCACGGATTTATGTCCCGATTTTTTCCATATCGCGTGTGTCGGTATCATCCAACATGTTCCGAGTACGGATATGACGCGTTAGAAAAATACGGATTGTTTCGCGGCAGCTGGATGACATTTTGGCGCATTATGCGTTGCACACCCTGGCATCCCGGCGGCAACGATCCAGTGAAATAATTTTCTAATAAGGCGACGGTACGTATGCTGAGCAGAGTTCTGTTCCCCTCTGCGAAGCGTACGTACCGTCGCCTTTTTGACACAACGGATTGAAAGGCTTATACAAAAGCCATGAACAAGATCATCGTTGCCTCCGGGCCGGTTATCGTGGAAAACGGGAAAGTCCTGCTCAATAAGCACGGCGATACACCGTTTTGGAAGTTCTGCGGTGGTCGCGTCGAAAGCTTCGACCAGACGCTCAAAGAAACGGCGGCACGTGAAGCAAAAGAAGAGATCGGCGTTGATCTCGAATTTCTTTCCAACGAACCATTCATCCTCTACACCACAAAGACGACCGAAGAGGGGATGGTCGACGCTGTTCTCGTTCATTTTCTCGCGCGTCGCATCGGCGATGTTGTTGCGGGCGAGGATATACGCGAGGTCGCGTGGCTCGATCTCCAGGCGTTGCCCAAAGATCTTGCGCCAAACGTTCTTCCCACACTCAAGCATTTCGGACTCCTTTCATAGGAGTCTGTTTTTTATAAAAAATCCCCAATACGTGCTGGGGAAGGAGACGGAACGGTTCGGTTAGAGAAGGGTGAAAAGGTGCGGCTTATTGGCGTACACAGGAAAGCGAAACCAATTTCCCCAAACATTTCTTCTCGGAAGAAGACGGAGCGTTGTTCGATTGCCGGTCGGTCCATCCAAGCAGGCGACGGCCGAATCGTTTCCATATCTCGTCAAAGATCCGAGCGCAACAATGGGGAAATCGCGCAGAGGCATCGGCACGTCGATCGCGATACCCAGGAGCTCCTCATAGAGGATCGGCTCAAGATCGAGTGCAGAGAAGGTGTCGAGAATTTGTGGAAGCGTCGCGTCGTTCAAGACACGAAAAAGGAATAGCTCACGGCCGTGATGCGCACTGTGTGACGCCGGCGGTCGGGGGCGGAACGCGGCGGATTGAAAGCCACGTTCAACCGAGTTAAAGGTGCTAAGGAGAGTTTTGTGGGGAATCGTGATGCAACGCGGGATGATTCCAGGGCTCGGCTGAATACGAAATTGAAACGAAACAGGCGTATGCGTAGCCATCAAGCCTCCTTCTCAACGAGCTATCGCGGCAAAAACTGAATCGTCCCAACGAGGAGGAGTCCATCTTTGACCGTGATCGATGCGAGTCGCGTTTTCGCGAGCACGTCTTCGACGAATCGAGCGACCTCTGTCTCTTTGCCGTGTGTTGAGCTAATAGCGACATGCAGCGGATGTTCGTCATGCGCAACATCTGGCGGCAAGTGAACCAGCAGGGCCTGGTTTTGCGCATCCTCCAGCAGGCTCACGGTCGAGACCGAGTGACAAAAGCCGATGATGCGCTTATACCGGCGCATAAAATCTTCGGTCGTCGGATCCTGTTCGAGCAAGATCCGATACGCGTGCACAACAGGATGCCGTGCAAGATTGCGGAGATAAGATTGGCTCTCCTCGGTAAAGAGGACAGCGACCGCACCAAACTCTCGTCGTTTGTTCATGGGGCGCCTCCAACGGTGAACGTCGTTGTTGTAAGCCAAAAAGCCCCTTTGCGTCAACCCTGTTTCTGCAAAAGCTCTTTGACGTCGTCTTCGTGCATCGGGATCTCCACAAGTTTTGTTTTTGCCGTTTGACCTTTAATGATATCGATTTCACTCGGCGCCAAATCAAGGATGTCCGCAAGAAAACGAATCAAGGCCTCATTTGCTTTCCCATCAACCGGTGGTGCCGCTAAACGGATTTTCCATGCGCCCTCAGCATATCCAACAACTGCACTCTTTGATGCATTTGGAATCACGCGGACAGAAAGTCGCATATCCTTAGACGCTTTTACGGATCTTCTTTAATGCCGCAATATCTTCCGCCACGCCTTCCGGATCTGTCTCGCAATACAAATTCATATGCGAAAGTTTTTTGTTGGCAACGATTGCTTTGAATCCATCAAGACCAATGAAGCCTGCACCAAGATGATCGTGTCGATCGCGATGCGCGCCAAGATCAACTTTTGAATCATTGCAGTGACTCATTTTTAATCGGTCCAATCCAATCAAGGAATCAAATGTTCCAAAGGTTTTTTTGACAGCATCTGCGTCACGCAAATCGTATCCGCTGGCAAATGCGTGCGCCGTATCAAAACAGATGCCGAGTTCGGGATGTCCGACGCCATCAAGTAATTCAGCCAATTCTTCAAAGGTGTCGCCAATCACCATGCCCGCACCAGCCGAAATTTCAATCAGGAGTTTGGTTGAACCAGTATAGCCATCCAATACGCGACGAATCCCATCCACACAAAATTTCATCGCCACATCCTGTCCGACATCTTTCGCGCTACCCGGGTGAAACATGACGTACGCTGCATTGAGGAGCGTGCCGCGTTCGAGCTCTTCACGAATAATGCGTTCCGAACTTTTGCGAATGCGTTCTTCGCCAGACGCAAAGTTGATGTAATACGGCGAATGAATGACCCACTCCGCCATCTTTGTCTCTGCGGCATTTTTTTGAAACGCCTCAACAACGTCCGGTGTGAGCTTTGGCGCTGGTCCACCCTGCGGTGATCGCGAAAACATCTGAAACACCTCACAGCCAATCTTGGCGGCATTGAGCGGGGCATTTTGAATCCCGCCCGCAATGGACACATGAGCTCCAAATTTCATATGGACGAAGTGTAAACGAATTGACGCGTTTTCGCACGGATGTTCTGCTATACGCAGGTCTTTGGACAAGAAAGGGGGGATTTCAACGATGAAGCCGTTTCAAGGCACGTTGTTTTTGGCCGTTACGCTGATGCTTTCATCGTGTTCACCAGACGCAACCATGATCCGCAAGCGTGGATACATCGGCGAGACCGCTCATCGAGCGGATGACGATTTTTCCACGCAAGAGTCGCGACTCGATCATTGCTTGGCTCGTGGAGCGAAACGGTATTCGTCTTCAACCGTCATTCGCGTGACATCGCCGACGCTCGACGCAGCGACGCGAGAGACGCAGGGAGAATTTGCGTTTGAGTTGCGAGGAATGCGCCGGCAACAGCGTCATCAGTTGCGCGAAAAGCGCGTGATGTGGGTGTACGGTCATCTCGTGATCGCGCATCCAAACGACGCGCTCCTCAAAGAGGTTCAGCGATGGACGCTATGGTTTGCCAAGCGGCAGCCCGTAGATCGCGAAGTGCCTATTGTGGAGTGGACCGCGGAAAAATCCGGTGACGCATGGCGAAGCAACGTCTTCGCGGTACAGTTCAACCACGGCATCTTTCAAGCGGTTGGATTGGACAGGCCGGACACGCTCAACGAACCGCCGATGCCGCACTTTTTGCCGTATCGAATGTCCGACATCGAAGATCGTGCGAGCGACATCGCTATTCCAGGGGAAATTCCCAATGTGCAATTCTTTCTCCCAAAGTTCGCCGGAGTCTTTCGATTTCGTGCGACTGCCATCGAGTTCATCAGCGGTGAAAAGACATTCTGTCTTCCCGCCGAAGAACCTTGATGGCTTTTTCATTTTTAACAAAAAGAAAAACATCCCGGCACACATGCTGAGCAGAGTTTTGGTCCCCTCTGCGAAGCGTGTGTGCCGGGATGTTTTTTGTTCCGACTTATTCTGATTTGATCGCCTTTGCCTTCAACGCTTCCAACGACTTGCGATTCTTCATCTGCACGCCGATGTATTCACGATACTCAGGCGACGCAATGCGCGC
>CAITMG010000038.1 GCA_903893445.1 Candidatus Uhrbacteria bacterium
TCAGCGATTTTTGATTTGATGTGGTCGTTATATCCCTCAAACAGCGGCATCTCCCACAGCATCTCCCCTGTTTCAAGCGACGCGTTTTTCAAACGCTCCGTCAGCTTGGTGTTGGATGAGAATAGCCCGGCAATCTCTTCACCTAATGCGACGACCATTGCGCCCGTGAGCGTTGCGAGATCGATAATGACATCCGGTTGTTGTTGCACGGCATAGCACAACGCGTCTGCGAGCGTCACACGGCCTTCGGCGTCCGTATTCAAGACCTCAATCGTCATGCCATTCATTGCGGTGACGACATCACCCGGACGATACGCGTTGCCGTTTGGCATATTTTCGACCGCAAGAAAAATTCCGTGCACTTCGACGGGCAATTTGAGATCCGCAAGCGCGTGAAACAATCCAATCACCGTGGCTGCGCCAGCCATATCGATCTTCATGGTCATCATGCCGTCTGCTGGCTTGAGTGATAGACCGCCGGAATCAAACGTCACAGCTTTGCCAACAATGGCGATCTTCTTTTTTGCGCCGCGAGGAATGTGGGAAAGATGCACACCAATCGGCGCGTGATGTGAGCCGCGACCAACCGCTAGCGCCGCG
The DNA here is from genome assembly GCA_903893445.1 of Candidatus Uhrbacteria bacterium. Taxonomy (GTDB): domain Bacteria; phylum Patescibacteriota; class Patescibacteriia; order 2-12-FULL-60-25; family 2-12-FULL-60-25; genus CAITMG01. Next base: position 601 of record CAITMG010000038.1, read on the forward strand.
TTCATGCCGAGCTTTTCCATCTCCGCGACATCAAGCGTTTTGATCTCGATATTTTTCCCCACAATCTTTTGCGCTTCTGCGGCAAGTTGTGCCGGACCCATGTGTGACGATGGTGTATTCACCAAGTCTCGCGCAACGTTTGTTGCTTTCGCCAAAATCTCGGCGCGTTCAATTCCCTCTTTAGCGAGCTTCACATTTTTTGCATCTTCATCACACAACGTGAGCGTCGCGAGTTGTTTTGGTTTTTTCTCGGCTTGTCGCTTTGTGCCATGAAAGGCGTGAAAGCGATACTCGGAGAGCAACGCGCCTTCGGTCAACGCATGCGCGGATTGAAATGCATCAATTTCGTTCACACCAACGCCCATGAGCGATGTCACAAGACGATCCGCGTGCGCACGCTCGGCGAGTTTCACAAGATGTCCGCCGATCTTTCGCAGCGCATCAACCGTCAAGTGTTTCTTTTCTCCCAATCCAATGACCGCCACTTTTTTTGCGGCGATTTTTCCAAATGTCGGAAACATCAATACTTGTCCAAACTTGGCCTCAAATTCATCTTGTTCGATGAGCTGAGAAATTGCGCCTTCGAGCGCTTCGTCAACGAGCTGGGCTGACTCCGATAAGCGCTTAACGCCGGCAAAATGACCAAGCACCAAGAGGTCGCACGGGACCTTTCCAAGACCCTTTGAGAGAAGTTCAATCTTCATACCACAGAACTGTAACAAAAAAGCCCCAAAACGCAATGCGTCTGGGGCGCCATGTTTACCGTAGGTTTGGAAGACGTCGCTGAACCTCCGCAGCGAGATCCTGTGGCAGAATCTCCGACAGCGTCGGCATCTCGATGCGTCCGTTTCGCCAACGGAGAAGAAGGATCACGTTACGGTTTTCGATCACGACCGGCCAACCTCGAGCCCTTGCGACATCGAGAAGCTCGGAGTTCGGATTGAAGGCAATCGGATATCCGACCTTTTCAAAGATGCCGACATCGCTCGGTGTATCCCCGATGCCAAAGCTCTGTTCGAGCGCAAATCCGTGACGATCCGCAAGGAGCTGAACGGCTTGGTCCTTGCAATGCACCCAGTGCGATTCGACTTTGCCGGTATACACGCTTCCATCATGTTCCATCTTGGAACCGAGAAAGATCCGGATACCGTATTCCTCGGCCAACGCCTCGACCGCCTCGTGCGGCGAACCGGAGATCAGGGCACGATGACGTCCGGTTGCTTGCGCCGCCAAGGAAAGCTCGCGCGTAAATTCGTACATCTCCGCGCTCTTTGCCTTTGCGATACGACCGGCGACGAGCCGCAGTAAACTCACGTCCATCCCTTTCCATAGATCGCGATAGTAGTACGCGTCCGTCACCAGACGGATGTACTCGTCGTATCGTCCTCGACGATATTTGTACGCGTTGAGCGCATCATCGATTTTTTGTCGCACATCGCTTGGCATGATCACGAGTTTTCTCGCGATCATCGCGTCATGCAACTCGATGGAGAGCTGTCGTCGCAACAACGTCCCGTCAACATCAAAGAACCCCGCAGAAAGACCAACGTTCACATCTGACATCGCATCCTCCTTTTTCCGAACGTACGCGGACGCTAACAAAAAAATCCCCAAATGACAACGGTCACTGGGGAATATGAGCTAGCCCAACGTATTGAGTGCGGCGCCGTACCGCTTGATGAAGGCGCTGGCGAGCGGCTGCGGCAAAATGTCCGCATAGTGCGCTTCGCGGAGTTCACCCCGCGCATTGGGGATGAAGCAAAGGTTGCGCATTTTGCCGCGCGTCACGATCGGCCAGCCGCGTTGGCGAGCGACGTCCGTCAGACCCGGATTGGGATCGAAACAGATCGGATACTTCACGAGCTCGAGCATAGCGACGTCGGTCGACGTATCGCCGATACCAACGGACTTGTCGAGATCGAGATTGTTCTCCTTGGCGATCTTGCGCGTCGCATCGCCTTTCATGAGAACCCACTCGGTTTGCTTTCCGCCCGTGTACAGACCCGTGACCGGA
>CAITMG010000039.1 GCA_903893445.1 Candidatus Uhrbacteria bacterium
CTCTCGATGCACACCTTGCATCAGAGACTCGACACGACGTGATTTCCTTTCGGAAGTCGCATCATGACGAGTATTGACAAAATGGTCTGAATGTGATAGCTTTACCTGTCCACATGGGAAGATTTTCTCGAAAGTCTTTCAATGCGGCCTGGTAACCAATTCGGGTTATCGGTCCCTCGTGCTACGGAGTCGTAACGCGAGGGGTGGCCCTCGCACTTTGGAGGAAATCATGAACAAGTTCGTCGCCCTCGCTTCGGTCTTCGCGCTCGTCGGCATCATCAACGTCGTCGGCTGCGGCGATCCGAACACGGACGGCATGTGCCCGGCCAACTGCCCCAGCAACGATGCGGGGACGGACACGGCTCCGGTGTGCACCGAAACCGTGAAGGGCCTCTCGTGCGCGCAGCTCGGCGTCGGCAACCTCGCGACGACGTGCAACGGCACGAAGTCGTTCGTCTGCTGCCAGCAGGCGAGCGGGACGCTCGAGTTCCAGGACGGCACCTCGTGCAGCTCCGCTCCGGCGGACACGGGCGCGCCGACCTGCAACGTCACGGCCGGTCAGGCCTGCTCGAACCTCGGGCTCGCGACGTGCAACAACACGTTCGTGTGCTGCGCCAACGGTTCGGGTGCGGTCCAGTGGACGTCGGGCAGCAGCTGCTCGGCGACCCCGCCGGTCGACAGCGGCACGACGCCTCCGGTCGACAGTGGCTCCCCGGCGTCCGATCCGCTGCCCTCGGGCGGTTCGAGCGGCGCGGCCACGGTCACGATCTCGGGAACGGTTCCGATGGTCGACGGCAAGGCGGCGGATCGCATCTACGTCCAGGGCGGTCAGACCACCCACGACGACATGCGGCCCGATCCGGCAGCGCAGTGGAAGCCCGGTTCCGCATGGTCGGCCTTCGGGACGAACAACGACGGGCACTGCGACGTCAAGAACGGCACCACGTTCTCGTGCACGGTGAGCAAGGAAGCGGGGTACGACCTGCGCTTCCAGATCTACGTGCAGCGCGGCGTGTCGACGTACTACCTCTGCAACACGACGCCCGTGACGTTCGACCCCGGGAAGAGCACCTACACGGTGACCTACAACGGTGGCTCGACGCCCATCGCGTACACGTTCAACGGCGCGGATCGCTCGTGGGTCAACTGCGACGTCGGCAGCTGATCAACGGCTCGTACAACTTCCATCATCCTGCATAAGGATGTCTCCTCAACCCCCTCCTGCATACGTGCGGTGAGGGGGTTCAGTGTTTTAACGGGCTTTTTTTGAGACGCATTGCGTCTCTTTTTTATTGTTGCCATACTGCGCGTAATGTCGAATCTTCCTTTTTCCGAAATCATCGGACACGCCACGATCGTGCGACTTTTATCGTCGTCGATTGCGCATCCTGCGCCGGCGTATGTTTTTGTCGGCCGATCGCATCTTGGCAAGCGGACCATTGCTAGAGGATTTGTTGATGCGTTATTAGAGAGGTCTCCCTCTTACGAAGAGGGAGCTGAGGGAGTTAAGATCCATCCAGATTTAATCGTGTTGGCGCCGGAAGAGGGGAAGAAGCTGGTGAGTGTTGAGCAGGTACGTGATTTGCGTGAGCGTGTGTCGATGAAACCGATGCTTGCGCCGCGTGTTGTGGTGTTTGTCCCATCGGCAGATCGTTTGAATGAAGCGGGGACAAATGCGTTGTTGAAAGTGTTGGAGGAACCACCGGCTGATGCGGTGTTTGTTTTGGTTGCAGAGGATGTTGGGCGTTTGCCAGCAACGGTGTTGAGTCGATCTGTGGTGATGCCGTTTCAACTCGTGGCAACAACGGATATTGAGCGTGCGTTGATTGATCGAGGCGTCGCGGTAACGGACGCAGTTTCGTTATCCGTATCTGCACACGGATGCCCGGGTTTGGCGATTGAGCCGCAGGAAGGGGAGCGGATGGGCGCGCGTTTTATCGGGTCGTTTTTTGCAGCGCGAACGCTTGGATCTCGCTTGGCGATGATTGATGATCTGGCGGCCGCGTGTGAAGCGGAAGAGGACACGCAGCTCGCGTGGCGCGATGTGTTGCTTGATGCGATGTCCGCGATGCATGCATCGTTGAGTGCGATGCCAGCAGAAGGATCCGTGTTTGGCGTGGCGCTATTGCAGGCGATGCGGATGGTTGGGTCGGCGGTGTCGCCGCGTGTTGCCCTAGATGCGGGTGCGGTGCGGATGTCGAATGGTCATGCGATCGAAGAGGCGATGCGTTTGCAGCCTGCGCATGTCCCGCGCGTCACGCCGCTATTTTTTAATGAGCTGATTTGATACAATGCTTTTTAACGTATGAACACATCGTTTCTCAAACCACTTCTCCTTGCTGGCGTGACGCTAGCGCTGTTTGGTCAGGGGTGCGGGACAACTTCAACAGGGCCAACGGGACCGGATATGGGTGTTTGGAAGACCGTTGATGGCGGAGTCACATGGGTGAATAAAAAAGCGTATGTTTCTGGTCCTAAAGTGACCGCAGGAACAGCAAGTCTTTCCGTTCTCTCCATGGATTTTGATCCGCAAGATCGCACAGCGATTTATCTTGGTACGGCAGAGAACGGTGTTGTCTATTCGTTGGATAGCGGCGAATCATGGCAACAGTCCAAATCGCTTGGGAGCGGCAAGGTGAACGATGTGGCCGTTGATCCAAAAGAAAAGTGTACGGTGTATGCGGTGAGTGGTAACAAGATTTATAAGACGGTGACGTGTGGTCGCGACTGGAATCAAGTCTTTTACAATCCGCGAACCGATACCGCATTTACGCAAGTTGCGATTGATTGGTACAACCCGTTAACGATTTATGCGGGGACGAGCGACGGAGATATCTATCGATCCATTGATTCCGGTGTGTCATGGCAGACGTCGCAGCGCATCGATGGAAACGGCATTACAAGTCTCGTCGTTGATCCACATGATTCCCGCATCGTGTATGCAGGGACGCAGAGTCAGGGGATTGCAAAGACAACGGACGGTGGTGCAACATGGACGCAGATCAAAAAAGAATTTGGAGATCAGTATGCTGACGGTGTCCGCGTGTTGCAGGTTGTGCCGGATCCAGTGACCGCAAACGTGATCTATGATGTTTCGCGCTATGGATTGCTCAAGTCTACGGATGGCGGCGCGACATGGACGGGTCTACAGCTCACAAGTCCGCCAGGAACGATCAAGATCAACGCCTTGGCCATTGATCCAAAAAATAATCAGCACATGATTTTTACGGGCGTTTCAACCCTGCAAACGACCATTGATGGAGGCAAGACGTGGACGCCAAAGAAGTTGCCAACCACGCAAACAGGCGCAAAATTGCTCTTCGATCCGATTGAGCCAAATACGATCTATCTGGGTGTGATCCCAGCGCCATCAAAGAATTAATCAACACAAGCTCCCCTTTATTTGAAGGGGAGTTTGCTATTTACGGGGTTCTTGGACGGTTTGACTGAACCGTCAAAAAATGGAACACTAACCCCACAACTTTACGTATGCCAAACCCTATTGATCTTGCAAAACCGGATTTCGAAAATGTCATCGAACACTTCGAAAAAGAACTGAAAAACATTCGCAGCGGTCGGGCAAACGCGGCCATGGTTGAACATGTCAAAGTCGAAGCGTACGGATCCACGATGGATGTGAAAAGCGTTGCATCGATTTCGATTCCAGACGCAAAGACGATTCAGATCGAACCGTGGGACAAGGGCGTCACAAAGGATTTGGAAAAAGCATTGATTGCCGCAAACTTGGGAATGTCACCGTCTGTGACGGGCACGACGATTCGTTTGAACATGCCACCGATGACGGAAGAAAATCGTCGCGATCAGGTGAAGATCGTTCATCAACGTGGTGAAACAGCTCGCATCAGCATCCGTAGCGTGCGCGAACAGGTTCGTGAACAAATTTTGAAACAAGAAAAAGATAAAATCATCGGCGAAGACGAGCGTTTTCGTTTGATGGATGTGTTGGAAAAAGAAGTTTCGGATTTTAACAAAAAAGTGGATGAGCTGGTGAAGGAAAAAGAAGAGGAAGTGATGACGATCTAAGCATATGGCGATTTCTCCTGAACAAAAAATGGATCTGCTCGTGTCGCTGTGCAAGCGACGCGGCTTTGTTTATCCGGATTCTGAGATCTACGGTGGATTCGCAAATGCGTTTGATTACGGTCCGTATGGTGTGGAATTAAAAAACAACATTCGTGATGAATGGTGGAATCGATTTGTGAAACTGCGCGATGATGTCGTGGGTTTGGATGCGCCAATTATTCAGAATCCAAAAATGTGGGATGCGTCTGGTCATACACAAAATTTTTCTGATCCATTGGTTGATTGTAAAAAATGTAAAAGCCGTTTTCGCGCGGATCATTTGCTCGAAGCGAAACAGGCCGAGCCGGGCTACGACAAAGAAAAGCCGGTGGAGATGAAAGATATTCGTTGTCCAAAATGTAACGGTGAACTCACGGACGTTCGTCAGTTCAACATGATGTTTAAGACGGCTGTGGGTGTGACAGACGATGCATCAAGTGTCGCGTATCTTCGACCAGAGACGGCTGGTGGCATGTTTGTGGCGTGGAAAAATATTCGTGACTCGGTGCGCAAGCGTTTGCCATTTGGTGTTGCGCAGGTCGGAAAAGCATTTCGCAACGAAATCACGCCAGGGAATTTTATTTTCCGCACGCGTGAGTTTGAGCAAATGGAAATCGAAGTATTTTGTCAGCCACATCTTGCGCCGGAAGTCTTTGAACAGTGGCTCGCTGAGATGAAGTCGTGGGTGTTTGATGTGCTCAAACTTTCACCAAAGAATGTCGTGTTCCATGAGATCTCTGCAGAAGAGCGCGCGTTTTATTCTCAGCGTACCGTGGATATTGAATATGCGTATCCATTTGGCGTGAAAGAATTGTATGGCATTGCCAATCGCACGGATTACGACTTGTCGCGTCATGCGGAATTTTCAAAAGAAGATTTGCGTTGGCTAGATCCAGAGACGAATGAAAAAGTGTTGCCATACGTTGTTGAACCAACCTGGGGTTTGACTCGTAGTGTGTTAGCGGTGCTCTGCGAACATTTAGATATCGACGAAGCTGACACGGCTGATGGCGCAGATAAAGAACCACGAATGGTTTTGCGTTTGCCGCCACGTTTGGCGCCGGTCAAAGCCGCGGTGTTCCCATTGCAGAAGAAAGATGAGATGGCATCGCTCGCAAAAGAACTTGTTGCGGCGTTGCGCGCAAAGGGGATTGTGACGGAATATGACGAAAGTGCGTCCATTGGAAAGCGCTATCGCCGTCAGGATGAAATTGGGACGCCATGGTGCTTTACCGTTGATTTTGATTCGGTGAATGACAAAACCGTGACGGTGCGTGATCGTGATGCCATGACGCAGGAGCGTCTTGCGATTGCAGATGTGCCAGCTTGGGTTGCTGAGAGATTGTGATCATAAGATAAGGCAGTAGGCGGTAGGCAGTAGCTACGGCCTACCGCCTACTGCCTTATAAAATACAGCCATGAAACCAACACCAAAAAAACTTTCCAATGGGTTGCCGGTTTTACTTGTTCCGCAAAAAGGTGCGACGTCCATGACGTTATTGGTGTTGTGTCGCGTTGGATCGCGATATGAGACGCAGGATATTAATGGCGTCTCGCATTTTATCGAGCATTTGATGTTTAAGGGGACAAAGAAACGTCCAAATACACAAATCATTTCGCGTGAACTTGATCGGTACGGTGCGGAATATAACGCGTACACGGATAAAGACGTCACCGCGTATTACATCAAGATGGATGCGGCGCAAACGCCTCTTGCCGTGGACATGCTGCACGATATGCTCTTTAACTCCAAATACGATTCCAAAGAAATTGATCGTGAACGCGGCGTGATCGTGGAGGAGATCAACATGTACGAAGACAATCCGCGGATGCACATTGATGACATTTTGGAGGAAGTATTATTTCCTAATTCGACGCTGGGATGGAATATCGCCGGTCCTCGTGAGGTCATCAAGTCTGTGCCGCGCGAAAAAATCTTGGCCTATCGCGATGCGTATTATGTGCCAGAGCGTATGACGGTTGTGGTAGCAGGGAAGATTGAATCAGGCGTGATGGAGCTGTTGAATAAAACGTTTGGATCGGTGAAGCGTCCATCTGGGAAAGACCTTCCGTTCACCGTTTTTACGCCACCGGAAAAATTATCGGATGCCATTGCGTATCAGGAAAAGAAGACCGAACAGGTTCAATTGGGCATGGCGTTTCATGGATTGCCGATCGGTCATCCGGATCTCGCCGCCGCGTCGCTCCTTGCAACGATTCTTGGTGGCACGATGTCATCGCGATTGTTTATTCAAATCCGCGAACGCCTTGGTCTGTGCTACAGCGTCGGATCATCGCATCAAGCGCGTGAAGATATCGGGATGTTTAGCGTGATGTCTGGCTTGGATAAGTCACGTGTGAAGGAAGCGGTGACAGCGATCACGGCAGAATTGAAAAAGACGATCAAGACGCCTGTTACGGCAGAGGAATTACGCCGCGCAAAAGATCATATCCGCGGACGAACGATGCTCGCGTTTGAAGATTCGGCCACGCAGGCAGAGTGGTATGGCAAGCAGTGGTTATTTCAGAAAAAAGTGGAAACACCGGAAGAGCGGATGAAGCGATACGAAAAGGTGACGGCCGCACAGATTAAAAACGTGGCAAAGCAGATTTTTCGACCGGAAAAGATGGCTTTGGCCGCGATTGGGCCGTTTGGGAAAAAGGAGCATGTTGAATCTCTCATGATGTGGTAAGGTAAGCCCCCTCTATGAAAAAGCTGTTGATCGCCAATTGGAAAATGCATTATGGTCCCATTAAAGCTGGGGCTTGGATTCGGGCGTTTCGTCGCGAACGGTTGCCAAAGGATGTGGATATCGCGGTTGCGGTGCCATTTGTCTCATTAGCCGCGGCGCGTGCGTCATTAGGACGTGCGTCGATCCCGGCACTTGCGGCACAGAATGTCTTTTGGGCCGAAGAAGGCGCGTTTACGGGTGAAATTAGCCCAAGCATGTTAAAGGAATTTGGAACGGAATATTGCCTTGTTGGACACAGCGAACGTCGTGCGCATTTGGGTGAAACGGATGAAATGGTGCAAAAAAAGGCTGCCGCATTGCAAAAAGCGGGGATTATCCCGGTGATTTGCGTCGGTGAAACAGAGGCTCAGCGCAAGCGCGGTGAAGCAAATAAGGTCGTGCGAGCACAGGTTCAGGCCGCGATTACGGATTTGAAAATGGACGGCAAGGTGCCGGTGGCGATTGCCTATGAGCCCGTTTGGGCGATTGGGAGTGGCAAACCGTGTACTGCGCAAGAAGCCAAGCAAATGCACGAAGTGATTCGTGTCGTGTTGCAGAAAAAGCTTGGAGCCGGAGCCGACGAGATTCGTATTATTTACGGTGGATCTGTTGACTTACGCAACGTTTCGGAGTATGTAACCACCACGGGAATTGATGGCTGCCTCGTTGGTGGCGCATCGCTTGATCCGCGCAATTTTGGACTGTTGTGTCGCGCGGCAAACCCGGCGTAATGCTGACAAGTAGCTTGTAGGCAGTAGGCGGTAGCACGCTACAGCCTACTGCCTACGGCCTATGTTACTCATCATCTTGTTATCCATCACAGCACTCTCCGTCATTGTCATGGCGGTGCTTGTGTTACGTCATTGGAAGGAGATTCGATTGCTCAATCCGGATTCGATCAAGGAAGAGCGCGAGCGCCAAAAGCGCGATGAGTTGCTTCAACAGCGTTTTGTTCGGATGACGAAGGAAAAAGTTGGACCATTCAAGGCGATCATCCTTCGTGCAACAACGGACGTGAAAAAGTTTTATCACGCCGTGTATTTGAAATATGTGCGTTTGGAAAAGTTTTATTCGCAGGCCAAATCACCGTTTGCCTCTGTTGCGCCGTCGGTGAAAGATCGCATCAAGTTGTTGCTTGATGAAGCGCGATCGTTGGCTCGTGATTTGAAATGGGCAGATGCGGAGCGTCGATATCTGGAAGTTCTTGGCACAGATCAACGCAATGTTGATGCGTATAAAGGTCTGGGCATGATTTATCTCAAACAAAAATTATATCCGCAGGCACGTGAAACATTTGAATATCTCGTGAAGTCGAAAAAAGCAGATGACATTGCCTTTGCGGCGTTAGCGGAAATTGAAGAAGCCGAGGGGAATGTGTCGGCCGCCGAGACGATGCGACGGAGTGCGATTGAGGTTCGTCCGCGTCTCGCGAATCGTCACGCGGACTTGGCGGAATTTTATATCGCGCATGATCAGGTGGCTCGAGCGTGGCCCTATGCCAAGCGTGCGAATGAGTTGGATCCAAAGTCGGCAAAGTATCTTGAACTTTCTGTGGAAGTTGCTATACTCCTCGGCGATCGGAATGAAGCAAAACGCCGCTATGATAAGCTGCGTTTGCTCTCGGAAGATCAGCCAAAATTGCAATCACTGAAAGATCGGATTGAGGCCATTGCGTAGATAGTTGTCATCTCTCAGCCCGTCTGATACAACTCCGTCACGAACGACGCGTCAACGCAAATTATCTTCACAGATAAAATGCCGTTGGCCTGGCGCTCGCGAGCGCCAGGCCGTTGTAGCTCAGTTGGTAGAGCATTTCCATGGTAAGGAAAAGGTCACCGGTTCAAATCCGGTCAACGGCTCCATGGGCAGGTACTGAAGCGGTCAAACAGGACAGACTGTAAATCTGGTGGCCTTGCGCCTTCGAAGGTTCGAATCCTTCCCTGCCCACCAAAAACACAGCTCCAAAAGAGCTGTGTTTTTATTTGCGTACTTCAGCGGTCCTTGCTACAACGCATTTGTCCTGCGAAACCCGAATTGAAAGGAGGTGAGGCATGGACGCGTTTCTTCGATCGGATGTGATGTGGCCGTTGAAGGCTATTGCGTGTCTGTTGGTTGGGCTTGTTACTGCCTTGCCGCTCCTTTTTATGCCAAAGTCGTGGTTGGCGCGCATGTCGCGTTACCCGACACTTGGACCGAATGGTCTGACGGCATGGGGGATTGTCCTGTTCTATGGCGGCATTGCGCTGATCGCTGTCGGACAGTTGATTGCCGGATGGATTATTTGGGTGATGGGTGTCATCTTTGATGTCCTGGACGGCCGATCTGCAAAGGCGATGGAGCAATTTCACGTTCCGCGATCCGAACGCAGTATCCGTTTCGGGAAGGTGTTTGATCCTGCGGCGGATAAGATCAAGTATCTTCCGCCGATCGCCGCGCTCGCGTGGTACGCCTATGTGTCTGGGTGGCCGGTTTGGCCGATGATTGCATGTGATGTCCTTGGGACGTTGATGCGTCCGCCATTTGGACTCTTGAGTCGTTGGCAGCGCGCGACGGAAGCGATGGCGCCGGGAAAGTTTAAGGCTCTTTTTCAAGCATCAGGTTTGATCGCGTCTGCGCCGCTTCTCCTTGCGTGGTATCGGGATCCGATCGTTCCGAATATTCTGATGTACGCTGCAAGCGTTTCGTCTGTACTCAGTGTTGGTTCTCGGTTTCGAACGACGTCGGCGATTGATCGCTGGTTGAAATTTTTGGGAAAGCGCTACTTTTCGCACGATGATGTTCTCTAGTTTTTATCCGCAACTCTGCGGATTTTTTTATATCTTTGCGAGGTGGTATACTGAATTGAAAAATAAATCCTTTTTATGCCTGTGACAAAAAAACGCCCTTTGCAAAAACGTGCATCTTCAAAAAAGATCCAACCATCAAGCCCATGGAAGGGAATTAACCAACTTCATGAGCGTTTTCCGGCAACCAGTCTTGCGTTGATTGCCGCGATGGTTGCTGTGCCGATTGGATTGATTTCTGCCCGGACGCAGGCGTCAGGCGGGGATCGTCATGCCGCGCTGTTGCCGTTGCTTGTTGCGCCACCGTCGAACGCGATCACGTCGCATGTTGTGACGTTGCGAGGAAAATTGACGAGCGGTGATCCACGGCGCGTGGCGTTTGTGATTGATGGTAATCCAAATCGAACCGTTTCCGCATCGCCAACAGATGATGGGGGATGGCAGGCGAATTGGGATACATCTAACGTGGCAAATGGAGATCATACCGTTTCGCTTCGCGCTGAAAATGACGAAGCTTCAGCTATGACGGGGTCTGTGCATGTGAATGTGCAAAATACGCATCCGCCACTGCATGTGACGTTGGATCAGCCGGCGCCATATGAGGTGGAAAAAACAGATACGCTCGCGATGCATGCGACGGTTGCCGAGGGCGCGAAAAATGTGACGTTTATTATCTCGCAGCTTTTTGTTGGGAAGGAGGGGCATCGTGAGGTTGTTCCGGTGCAACGATATGTTGCTTCGGCGCAAGATACGGCGATGCAAAATTGGTCTGCGACGACGGATCCGGCGGGTATTGTTCCGCATGCAAACGGATTATTTCAAGTGCAGGCTCAGGCAGAGATGGATGGGTATGCGCAAACGTTAAGCTCTGGCGTCCCAATGATTTTAACCAGTACGTCTTCGAAAGTTTCTTTTGCAGGTGTCCCGCAAGAGAATCCAGAAATTAATTTTATCGATATTGATGTTTCGTCGCCGGAACAGGGCGCATCCGTCTCTGGCATGGTGCCAATTGTGAGTGCTGGAACGCCAATTGATGCGGTTGTTGCGATGAAGGTGTCGGTGTGGGATGGGAAGGGATATAGTCACGATCTTCCGGCGCAGGATGTGAAGGGGGAGTGGACGGCGATGTGGGACACGACGGGTCTTTCCAATGGATGGTATTGGATTCGATCGCAAGCGTATGGTCCGGCGTTTGTTCCAAGTTTGAGTGAACCGATTCTCGTACATCTGCAAAATTAATTTTTCGCGTTATTATCTACGTATTTCTGATATACTAAACTGATACCGATGCGCGTTCGATTGAAAGTTGGAATTTATACGATCTTAACAACGCTTGTGGCCGTCGCGACGTTGTATTTGACGTTATCGTATGCGCTTCAATCTCAGTTTGCGCAATTAGAAAATTTTACGTCACGACGCGATGCCGGTCGTGCGGTTGAGGGGATTGCGACGGAACAGGATCGGTTAGCAGAAATCACCCTCGATTACGCGGCTTGGGATGATTCCTACAATTTTGTCGCACATCCATCGCAGGAATTTATTGACAGCAACTTTACAAATTCGACATTGAAATTTGATGTCATCTTGTATGTTGATACGACGGGAACATTGGTGTATTCCTCTGTGTCGAATACTGAGACGCGAAAAGATTTTTCCCTTCCGGGAGTCTTTATGTCCGGTCTGCGATCAGTGAATTCCCCGTATCATTTTACCGATGCGACAAAAAGCTTAAAGGGCGTCTTGATGACATCGCAGGGTCCATTGATTTTTGCGGCACTGCCAATTACGACGAGTGATCAAAAAAGCGATATTCGTGGAACGATCTTGATGGGGAAGATTTTAACCGGATCTGAATTAGAAAAAGTTTCGAATGCCGTTAAAATTCCGTTGACTGTTGTCGCGCTGGATAGCGCAGAGGCTGGTCAGCTTCCAGCGGATTGGAAAACAGGCAAGATGCCTGCAGATACGATTTTTGAATCTCCGGTGAGCGAGGATCGCATGCAGGTATATGCGCTTGTTGATGATATTTATGGTCATCCAGCGTTCGCACTTCGATCAGATCTCCCACGATTAACAAACATTGAGGGCCGACGTGGGTTGGAGTATCTCTTGTTTGCTCTTGTGGCGATGTCGTTTGTCTTCGGAGCGTTTTCCCTTGTTTCCATTGAACGCGTGATCGTTCATCCGATTCAACGCTTTTCTGATCTCGTTCATGAGATGGAGCGATCGCACGTGATTCCGGATGAAGCGTTGATTCGTGGGAATGACGAGATTACGGAACTCGCACATACGTTTATGCGCGCATTTGGTGCGTTGGAGTTGTCGGAAAATCGATTACGAACTGACCGCGAGCGTCTCGATGCGATATTGCAGAGCATTGGTGAAGGCGTTGTGGTTGTTGGGAAGGATCAGAACATCGTTCTTGAAAATCGCATGGCCGAACGATTATCTGGATACGCATATTCCGATATCGTCGGAAAGCCATATCGAAAATTTTTCCTGTTTTACAATGAACGGGATCACGCCGAGGAGGTTGATGTGATCGGTCAGGTGTTGCGCGATGGGACAAATACCGGTGCCGCTGTGCCGATTGTGTATTCCCGCAAAGATGGAATGACGATTCCGGTGGCATGCGTTTCCGCGGCGTTGCGTGATGTTTCTGGTCACTTGATTGGAAGCGTGATCGTTTTTCGCGATGTGACAAAAGAGCGCGAAGTTGATCGTATGAAGTCCGAACTTGTTTCTATCGCGTCGCATCAGTTGCGCACGCCACTTACAGGCATTAAGTGGGTGTTGGAATTATTGATGAGTGGTCAGTCGGGAAAATTAACACGCGATCAACGAGATCAGCTTGAGCATGTCGCAGAAAGCAATGAACGCATGATTGCGTTGGTTGAGGATTTATTGAACGTGTCGCATATCGAAACCGGTCGCAAGTTTACGTATGTGTTTCAGCGTCAGGACTTTATGAAGATTGTGCACGCCGTTGTTGAGGAGCAGCAGGTGTTGGCAAAAGCGAAACAAATTTCATTAACGATTTCGCGTGGTTCCCCGCGTGTGTGCGTCTCGTATGTTGATGCGGATAAAATTCGTGAGGCGATCACTAATCTTGTGAGCAACGCCGTGAAGTACACGCCAAAGAACGGTCATGTCGTTGTTTCTGTGGAACAGAGTAATGAAGGGGAGACATTGTTCCATGTGAAAGATTCCGGCATTGGTATTCCCGTTGATCAACAAAAGAGGGTTTTTGAGCGCTTTTTTCGAGCGGATAATGCTCAGATGCAAGAGGTGAATGGAACGGGTTTGGGGTTGTATATCGCCAAAGCGATTGTTGAGGGACATCACGGACGCATTTGGTTTGAGTCTATTGAGCATAAGGGTTCAACGTTCACATTTCTCTTGCCTGAACGCCATCCGTCAAACGAGAGCAAGGTCTAATTTTTTTGAACAGAAAGAGGGTTGACAAAACCCTCTTTTTTTGTTATCTTATCCCGTTCTCTTCACACCCAAGGAGTGTCCATGAAGCAGATCCTCGCGTTCGTTTTTCTTTCGTTTTCGGTGATGGCGTGCGGCGCGACGACGCAGGCGCCGTTCGCTCCGAGGTTGTCGACGAACGTCACCGCAGAGGTGAGCGTGAAGCCTGTCGCGCCGTATCACCGGCCGGCGGAACAGCTCGTCTGCATCGCGCCCAAGCCGCGTCACGCCATCGCGATCAGGCAAGGTTGTGGATACACGCAGAGCTGCGTCGGTGACGCAACTCGCACGCCGCAACAGGCGAAGTAGCTCGTTTGCGCTCCGATGATGTCATCGGAGCGTATTTTTTTTCGACGGAATATTTTTCACGGAGTATCATTTTGGCATCTTTATGAAAGAACAGATTGTCATTGTTGGTGCGGGTCGGATTGGCGGAGCTGTTGCTGATGTTTTACGACGCAAGGGATATCGCGTGGATCTATGGGATATTGTTCCGGGTCTTGTTGCTGGACAGCAGTCACTCGCTGTTTTGATTCCGCGAGCGACGGGAGTGATTCTATGTGCGCCGTCGTGGGCGACGCGTGCCGTAGCGACCTCGATCGTTCCGCTGCTCCCACGGACGGCGTTCGTCCTGTCATTTGCAAAGGGGATTGAGTCGGGAACAAATCAAACCGTGAATGCGATTCTTGCGGATTGTTTCCCAAAACATGTGACGGGTGTCGTTGGTGGTCCGATGATGGCGGAAGAGCTGTTGGAGGGAAAAGGCGGAGTGGCACTTATTGGCATCAAGAAAAGTGTTCATGGACGTTTGCGTCAACTCTTTGCCAAGACGGGCGTCCAGGTTCGATTTTCCGCGGATGCGCGGGGTGTGTCGTATGCCGGGACGTTAAAAAATATTTACGCGTTTGCGCTCGGCATCGCGGACGGTGCTGGTTGGGGCGTCAATCTGACGGGGTGGTTTGCGTCTCAGGCGGTGATCGAGATGGTTTCGATTGCACGGTTTGTTGGGTCGGATGAGGCGTTGATTTTGGGTCCAGCGGGGATCGGGGACTTTATCGCGACAGCGTTTAGTCCACATTCTCGGAACCGCTCGGTTGGGGAAAAGTTGATCCAGACGGGCAAATGTCCAAAGAGCGAGGCCACGCAATCCATTTTGCCGCTTTGTGCCATCCTTGGACCGAAAGAGGTGAAAAAGCTGCCAATTTTGGCTGGATTGTCATCTGTTTTGGCCGGAAAACGCAAAATAACCGGAGTTGTCAAAGACTGGAAAACGTTGGCGGAGAAGATTGGTTGACGGACGTCCTGCCTTGCGGTATCCTCTCACCACTATTCCTCAACTGGGCCGGGATAGCTCAGCGGTAGAGCAGCTGTTTTGTAAACAGCAGGTCGCAGGTTCAAATCCTGTTCCCGGCTCCATCGAGCTCAGCTCGACCACTTTTTTCTGTATGTCGCAAGATAACCTCATCAAGCTCGAGTGCACAGAGTGTAAAAAACTCAACTACCACTCGACAAAAAACAAGAAGACCATCAAGGCCCGTCTTGAGCTGAACAAGTTCTGCAAGACGTGCAAGACGCGCAAGCCGCACAAGGAAACAAAGTAAGGCAATGGTCGGTTTTCCAACACCCCCACCGCTGAAACAAAAGCCGACCTTGTCGGTGATTCCTGAATCGGTTCGCAAGAAGATCGAGCATCCCGAGCGCATCACGAAAATGATTATCGCGTTTGGAGTGGTCGGTCTTCTTTTTGTATTGCTTCCGAGTATTCTTGTTCTTGTGTGTACATGGGGGTGGCTTCGGGCGCATCATGTTCCGGCGTTTCTCGTTGTGATCGTCTTATCTGTGATTGGATGGTATGGTTTTTCCCTTGGGATGATGCGCGGGCGACGAATTATTCTTGATGCGCTTCGCCACGAAGACGACGTTGTATGACATTTTCTCCACTTCTTATTTCCGCCATCGAACTCGCTTCGATGTGGCACGAAGGTCAGATGCGCAAACATCCGACCATGCGCATCCCGTACATCGTTCATCCGGTCACGGTCTCTTTTTTGTTGCAACGGGAAGAATATGATGACGAAGTCGTGTGCGCGGGATTGCTGCATGACGTGATCGAGGATTGTGATGTGACAAAGGAAGAGCTCGCAGAAAAATTGTCACCACGTATCGCGGATTTGGTTTCGTGGGTGACAGAGCTTCCGAAAGAACAGTATTCTTGGTCTGAACGAAAGACTGCGTATCGTGAACGTCTTGCGCAGGCGCCGTTAGAGGCGTTAGCGATTGCGTGCGCGGATCATGTTGCGAATCTGCATAGCTCGCTCGAAGCGGCGCGTGTGAATTCAAACGTGTGGAAGTTGTTTCATGCGAATCATGATGAGCGTCTTCAGCATGAAAAAGCAGTGCTGCACATTATCGGTCAGCGATTGGAATCCCCGTTGGTTGCGGATTACGCGCGGTTATTGCAGGATGTCGAGAGAGCGCATGTATGAGTTTGCATCGTGACTATTTAACGGCATCAGATTTTTATCACTTTCTCCAATGTCCGCATTGGCCGTATTACGATCGATTTGCCACAGCTGAAGAACAAAAATTACGACGCGAGCCAACGCAGAGCGAGCTTGATCGTCGCGAAGATGGAATCGCGCATGAACAGCAGGTGATTGCGAAACTCTTTTCTGGAAAAGAAATTATTGAAGCGCGCAATGAGCGTGATGCGGAGCATGATGCCGAGGCGACGTTGACGCTGATGAAGCAGGGCGTCTCGTTGATTTATCAGGGAACGTTGACGTTTGGCGATTGGACGGGTCGTCCGGATTTGTTGGAACGTCGTGATGGGCCGAGCGTCTTTGGCGATTGGCATTATGTTCCCGTAGATGTGAAATCGACCCATCATTTGGAAAAATATCAAAAATTGCAGTTGGTTTTTTATGCGTCGTTGTTGGAGCGGATTCAACACCGTTTTCCAAGCGAACCCGCGATCATCAATCGTGATGGGTTGCGGATGCCATTTTTTGCGGAAGAATTTGTCCCAGAGTTTGAAGGGTTTGTCGCAGAGCTTGAGCAGATCCGTGCCGGTGAAAAACCGGATCCGGTGTTACGCAAAAGCTGTAATGATTCTGGACCATGGGGAAAGTTGTGTTTGCGAGATGCGCAAGCAACGAATGACATTGCGCTATTGTATAACGTGGATGTCAAAAAATTGCGTCTGTTGCGAGATCTTGGCATTCGGACGATCGATGATGCTGCGAAGATGAATCCAATCGTATTGGATGGCGCGGCTTTGGGGTTGCGTGAGCATGGATTGTCGGTGATGAAACGTCAGGCGCAATCACTGCAAACGCAGAGTGTCATTGTGCGCGAGCCCGTCTCGCTCAACACGAGAGGATTAGAAATTCATTTTGATATTGAGAGCGACCCGCCGAATGACGTGGACTATCTCTACGGATTTTTGTTGCGATATGCGACAGGAGATGAATACAAGGCGTTTGTGGCTCGACGATTGGAAGATGAAGGTGACATGTGGAAATCGTTTTTAGCGTGGCTCGAGACGTTGCCGCCGGAATACACGGTGTATCATTTTGCGAACTACGAAGTGAATCGCTTATCGATTTTGGAACAACGGTATGGCGGGAGTCCGTGGTTGGATTTGTTTCGATCCAGCATGGTTGATTTGAAAGAGTTGACCACGCATAGCATTACGTTCCCACTCTATTTTTACGGACTCAAAAACATTGCGCCGTTTTTAGGATTTACCTGGCGCAGTGATGTCAAAGGCGGGAGTCAATCTGTGGATGTGTTTGAGACCTATCTAGAAACACGCGACGAAGCGTTGTTGGATTCCATTATTTTGTATAACGAAGATGATGTGCGCGCGACCGCGCATCTCAAAGATTGGTTAGCGGCATACGCGAAAAAGGCCACGGTGCATGAACTGCCGTATCCGTGGGAACTCCCTCAACTCCCTCTTTAGCAAAGAGGGAGATTGTTTTTAGTGCGAATGGCCGTGATGCGAGCCTGGGACGTTTGATGGACGGGATGGTTTTGTTTTGATCGCAATCCACGCGGCGAGAAACGCGGTGATTGGAACGGTGAAAATGAGACCAATGGTGCCGGTGAGCGAACGAACAATTTCATCAACGACCACATCGAAGTTGATAAATTTTGCCCAGGAGTTTCCGGATTGTGCGAAGAGGAGCAACGTTGAAAGTGAGCCGCCGACATACGCAAAGACGAGCGTGTTTGCGAGGGCGCCCATGTGATCGCGTCCGACGACCATGCCAGATCGAAAGAGTTGGGTGAATGTGAGATTTGGATTTGCCTGTCGAACTTCCGCGACACCAGACGCGATGGAAACCGCGACGTCTTCAACAACGCCCATGGCCGCAATAATGATGCCGGCGAATAAGAGCGCCTGTGGGTTGAGCGTTGGGTTGTTGTCAAAAAACATGCGATCGTCTTCCGAATTGAGACCGGTGAGATGCGTCCAATTGGCGAACAGCATGGAGATGAGATACGCCACGAGGACACCGCCGAGTGTGCCAATGGATGTCACCAGACTTTTTTTATTCCAGCCCGTGGAAAAGCCCGTCGAGATGGCGGTAAGGACAACGCTTAAACCGAGCGCGATTGGTACGGGGTTGATTCCTTTTAAAAAGGCAGGAATCAAGACGAGCCCAATAATCATCACCGAGAGAAAGATGGAGAAGGCAATTTTAAAACCTTGCCAACCCGCAAGCAGGACCATCATGAGGACGAACAGCGCAATGAGCCAATAGACGGCTGCGCGACGATCAAAGCTTTCGAGATAGGCGAGTGGTTCGCCGCCTTCGGGATTTGGTTGAAGTGAAATCAAGACTTTGTCGCCTGGTCGTGGATTGAGACCGTAGGGATTGGAAGAAACATCACTCGAGAGCGTTCGTGTTTTTCCGTTGAGCGGTCCGGAGAGATATTGAATGGTGTATGTTTGAATCTGCTGTGCTCCTTGCGGCGTGGCAATCGTTGCGGGAGAGACGGCGGTGATGATCGCTCGTTCGTAGAGGATTTGCGGTGCGCTGTTTCCGCCATCGGCGCTTTCGTTGTTTTGTGATTTCTCTGTATCAACGGACGGTCTTGGGGTGATGACTGTATCTATGCTAGCGTTTGCCGCTTGGACGGCGGTGGATGTTGCTGTGGTAGAGGTCGTGCTGTCGATTTGGGTTGATGTGCTTGTTGCTGTGACGGTATCTGTGGACGTTGAGGTTGTTTTTTGTTTTGCGGCAAATGTCGGAAGCGCCAAAACCGAAAACAGAGAGACACACGTCAGGGCAACAAAAAGGGATGTACGTCGCTTCATAGAGTCAAAATATCCTACCGTGTTGGGAATGGATTGGGAAGTTGAGGTTTTTATTGCAAAAGTTTTTGACCTGTTCTATATTTGTTCTATGTCTACGTTATTTGATGCGGCAAAAGCAAAACAACGCGCCATTCATGCGCCGTTGGCTGATCGGATGCGTCCGCAGAGTTTTGATGAAGTGCTCGGTCAGCCGCAGTTGGTTGCCTCTGGATCCGCGTTTCGATCGCTGGTTGAGTCCCAGCATGTGCCCTCGATGATTTTTTGGGGACCGCCGGGATCTGGGAAGACGACGCTCGCAAAAATGATTGCCCGTTTTGCGGGGATGGAATATTCGGAATTATCCGCCGTGACATCCGGATTAACAGAGGTGCGCCAAGTTGTTCGGATGGCAGAGACGCAACAGGAATTTTATGGCAAACGGACGTTGTTGTTTATTGATGAAATTCATCGGTTTAATAAAGCGCAACAAGATGCATTTTTACCGTTTGTGGAAAATGGAACAATCGTTTTGATTGGCGCGACGACCGAAAATCCGAGCTTTGAAGTGAATGCGGCGTTGCTTTCTCGTTGTAAGGTGTTTGTGCTGAATAAACTTGAACCAGATCATCTTCGATTGCTTGTTCAACGCGCGATTGCTGATCCGGAACGTGGTTTTGGAAAATTAGAGATTGATGTGCCGGATGCGGTGTTAGATCAATTGATTGTTTCTGCGGATGGGGACGCACGAACAGCGTTGAACGCGTTGGAGATGCTTGTACATGCGAGTCCGCATGTGAAAGATGGGAAGCGTGGCGTGATTCATGTTGCATTAACGAGTGAGCGGCTTGGATCGGTTCTTCAACGGACGCATTTGTTGTACGACAAGACCGGAGAGGAGCACTACAATATTATTTCGGCATTACATAAATCGATGCGCGGGTCTGATGTGAATGCGGCGCTGTATTGGTTGGGTCGGATGTTGGAGGGGGGAGAGGATCCATTGTATGTTGCGCGTCGATTGGTGCGTTTTGCGTCAGAGGATATCGGTCTTGCAGATCCGCAGGCACTGGTTCAGGCGGTTGCGGGATATCAGGCCTCGCATTTTTTAGGCATGCCGGAGTGCACGGTGCATCTGGCGCAGGTCGTTGCGTATTTGTCGCGAGCGCCAAAATCTAATGCGCTGTATGTCGCGTATGGAGAGGTGAAAAAAGACATTCAGGAACGACCAAATGACCCGGTTCCATTGCATATTCGAAATGCGCCAACGTCACTCATGAAAGATCTGGGATATGGAAAAGGGTATAAATACAATCCAGATTACGATGGACCGGTTGATCAAGACTATTTGCCGGATGCCTTGCGCGATCGGACGTATCTTTCCGAGGATCTTTAATGCCTGGGGACGCGGATGCTATCATAGGACCATCAGTTCATGCTGATTCGACCACGTCGTCTTGATCGTTCTGCGGCAAGTCAAACGGAACTCCGGTTTCGGGTGCTTGTGGCTGGTTTTGCGTTGATGGGCGCGGTGTTGATTTTGCGTCTGGGATATTTGCAGATTGCGCAATATGGGATGTATTCGTTATACGCATCTGATCAGCATGAGTTAGCAAAAAAGCTGTTGCCAACGCGTGGGCAGATTTTGGTTCGCGATCGTGCGGATGGATCATTGCATCCATTGGCGACAAATCGTCTTGTGTATCAGATTTACGGCGTTCCAAAGGACATGAAAGATCCGGTGGCTGTTGCGCATGCGTTGTCGCAAGCATTAAGCGTTGATGATACGGATTTGGTGACGCGTTTTACGCGACGAAAGGATGATCCGTATGAGTTGGTGGCTCAGGGCGCATCAGCAGATGAGGCGCAGACGGTTCGTGATTTGAAACTTGATGGTGTTGGGATGTTGCAGACGACCGCGCGTTTATATCCAGAGCCTGGCATTGGCGGTCAGTTGCTTGGTTTTGTGGCGCCAGATGCAACGGATGGTGTCAAAGGGAAATACGGCATTGAAGGTGCGTTTGATAAAGAGTTGGCCGGGACGCCAGGTTCGTTGTTGGCGGAAAAAGATGCGAGCGGGCGCGAATTAACATTTGGGAGCACAGTATTCGCGCAGGCCATGAATGGATCGGATGTGATTTTGACGATTGATCGAACCATTCAATATAAAGCCTGTGATTTGATTCAGCGCGCGGTTGCGGAACATAGTGCGGATCGTGGAACGTTGGTGGTGATGGATCCAGACACGGGCGCGTTGTTAGCGTCGTGCTCTTCGCCGGATTTTGATCCGGCGAATTACGGGAAGGTGAAAGATATTAGTGATCTCAATAATCAGATCACGTTAAATGCGTATGAGCCAGGATCGATTTTTAAAGCGGTGACACTTTCTGCGGGCTTGGATTCTGGGAAGATCACTCCAAAAACAACGTATGTTGATTCCGGCGTTGCGGATGTGGATGATATTCACATTAAGAACGCGGACTTGAAAGCACATGGACTGCAGACCATGACGGACGTCTTGGCGATGTCGCTGAATACGGGAACGGTTTTTGTGCAGCAATTGATTGGGAAAGATACATTTTTGTCGTACGTTCAATCGTTTGGTTTTGGAAAAAAGACGGGGATTGAGTTTTCTCCGGAATCAAAGGGGAATACATCTGCGCTGTTGAATAAAGGAAAAGTCGCATCTGCAACGGCGTCGTTTGGCCAGGGGATTACGGTGACGCCGATTCAGATTTTAACCGCGTATGCCGCGATGGCGAACGGTGGAAAATTATTACGGCCGTATGTTGTTGATGAAATCATCAAACCAGATGGAACGCATGTCAAAACAAAACCAGAAGTCGTTGGTAATCCAATCTCGCCGCGAACATCTCGCTTGATTACGGGGATGCTTGTTTCCGTGGTTGAGGTTGGGGAAGGGAAGCATGCGGCTGTGCCGGGGTATTGGGTTGCTGGGAAAACCGGTACGGCGCAGGTCGCTCGAACCGATGGTCGTGGCTATCAAAAAGATGTGACGATTGGTTCATTTGCCGGATATGCGCCGGCGAATGATCCAAAGTTTGTCATGTTGGTAAAAATTGATCATCCGCGCGATGTGCAGTGGGCCGAATCATCTGCGGCGCCGCTTTTTGGCGATATGGCGAAATATTTGTTGACCTACATGCAGGTTTCACCGGAACGACCAATCACCGCGCCACTTCCAACCAAGCCACAGCCCGTGACGACGTCAACGCCGGCCATGGTTTCGTCCACAGCGCCGTAGTTCCTCTATACAACACAGAGCGCGCTCGTTAGGCTGTAGGTATTCATCTATGTCTCTTCAAAAGACGCTCGAACAATTTCTTGGCTCCTGTGCGCGATGTGCGATTGCACGCGAACGTCCGTTTATCATCGGCGTCGCAGGATCCGTGGGAAAATCTTCTACGAAAACCGCAATTGGCGTTGCCCTTGGTGCGGGTGAGGAAGGATCGAGTGTGATTGCGACAAAAAAGAATTATAACAATGAGCTGGGTGTCCCGCTGACGATTTTTGATTGTGATGCGCCAGGACGATCGGTGTTTGCGTGGGCGGGGTTGCTTTCAAGGGCGTGGTTGATGCGCGTGGGAATCGTGCCTCTGCCGGCGCGCATGTACGTCCTGGAGATGGGAACGGATCATCCGGGTGATTTATCGTATTTAACTTCGATTGCGCCACCAAATATCAGTGTGTTAACAGCCATTGGTCCGGAGCACACGGAATTTTTTGGATCTGTCGAAGCGGTGGCAGGCGAAGAAGTTGCCATTTTGCGCGCATTGAAAGCAGATGGTGTGGCCGTGACAAATGCGGATGATGCGATTATTCGCCAACTCATGACATCGCTCACGGTTCAAAACTATTCGTTTGGCATGGCGGAAGATGCCACCTCGCGTATTGTTGAATCGCGTTTGGTGATTGATGAGGCGTTTCCACAAGCCAGTGGATTAGAAATTCGTTTGTCATTGATTGGAACAACAAAAATTATTCGTTTGACAGGGATGGTCGGTCGTCCGCAGGCGTATGCCGTTGCTGCGGCGCTTGCGGTTGTGAGCGCGGTTGATGGAGATGAATCTCGCGCGCTTGAACGATTGGAACATGGATTTTACGGCATGGCTGGTCGCACGCGTCTGATCGAGGGGATTAAGCGAACCTGGTTGATTGATGACTCGTACAACTCGTCGCCACTGGCGGCGCTCTCTGCGTTGCATGACCTGGCGACGTTTCCGATTCAGGACGGCTGTCACCGGATTGCGGCGTTGGGAGATATGTTGGAGCTCGGTTCACTCGCCGAATCTTCGCATCAGGAGGTTGGTCGTGCAGTCGCGTTGAATAAGATTGATCTGCTCGTTGCCTGTGGAGCATTTGCTTCGATCGTCGCTGAGGCCGCGATTGCCGCAGGGATGCCGCAGGATCGCGTGTTTACCTTTCCCGAAAGTCGCGCCGCGGGTCTCTTTATCCAGGATCGCATGAAAAAAGGGGACGTGGTGCTAATTAAAGGCTCACAAGGCTCACGCATGGAGCGCATCTCCAAAGAATTAATGGCCCATCCGGAAAAGGCAGAGGAATTGCTCGTGCGGCATACAAGAGAATGGATTGAAAAGGAATAGTCTCGTCTTGACGCAGACGCTGTTTTTTGGTATGACCGATTTGTCCTTTGGACACCGCAACAGCTGAGCATTTCCCAATGCGAAGCACCGTAATAGCTCCGTGATGGAGCGTTTTAACCGTGTGTGGGGTTATGTCATGAAAGAATCGTTTTGGGCCGGTAACGGCAAAGGCGCATGGTCGTCAAAGGTGGTCGTGTCGCAGACTGGTCACGCCATCGCGAAGAACTACCAGGCGAGTGATCTCCGAAAGGGGGATATCGGCGTCACGATTCGTCTCGATCGCGAGATGATTAAAGTGATGACGGATGAACAGCGCCTCGCCGCGCAGGGACTCGTGGAGGAGATGTCTCGTGCGCTTCTCGTGACCCTCGGAAAGGTGGGGGACGAGGGAAGTGGCTTCTCTCCGGGTCAGGTCATTCTGGTCATCATGACAGATGGTTCCTCCGATGTGTTTCGTCTGGAGCGCGAATCGAAGGCAGGGATTCACGTTCGTGAGATCGACCTGCTCAGTCTGGGAGATGTTCGTTTCGTCCCCTGGCAGAGCATTCGGGGGATTGAGGCTCGATTTCACGACTCCGAAGAGATGTTCCAGTCGATGGGTGAAGAGCTTCACGAATACCTCCTTCGAGTGGAGCCCGAAGAGGAGACGGAGTGTTACGCGCCGTTTCCTAGGAGGGCGTGCATGAAGCCCGGTACGGGCTTCATCCGTCGATTCGTTTCGCACGCAGCCATTCTGATCCAGACGTACCAGTCGACGTGGGGAGAGGACGCCCTTCAGTATTACTGGATGTACTGGTCAGAATTCGTTGTCCGCTATCCAACGGAGCATATTTCGTCGGAAGAGGCGCGAGCACTTACGGCAAAAAAGGGGTCCTGCTATTACGTTGATGACGTTCCCGTTCGCTATAACGAGCAGAGTGGAGTTATCTCCACGACGGTCGAACACCTTCTTCCGCTTCTTCGTATCACGACGTCGAAGGAGAAGCTGGAGGAGCTCGTAGCTAAAGCGACGGATGATCTCGTCCGTCAGGCGGCTGCAATCATTCTCGCAGAGCGGTAGTCCGATATTCCGGTTGTGCATCTCGCATAACCGGATTTTTTTATACAAAACTAAAAACTATAAAACTATAAACATGCGTATCCGAGATTTGTGAGCGTGCTCTCGATTTGTAATTTTAATTGTCCACGCCCGTTTCCGCCTTTGAGAAATTTCTCTCTTCTTAATGCTTCATCTGACGTGAGATGCGCCTCGTAGTAGATGAGCTTTAGTGGCCGTCTGTCGCGCGTCGCTGTGCTTTTTCCGGCGTGATGCTCACGAATTCTTCTTTGTAAATTTGAAGAATAGCCAGTATACAATTTCGCATCTTTATAGCTAAAAAGAATATAGACGTAGTACATACGTATACCGCTAATCAATTTTAGCCGCATTGTCCAGATGTGGGTGAAAAGAAAAAGCTACTCCATTGAGAGTAGCTTTCACTCACCACCCAGATGATCTCGTAACGGCTTCCCATCCTTTGACACGAAGCTTAGCTTCGTAGAACTGATCAGATGGGTAGCCGAGCTCAGCTCGGTGGTAGCGCCAAGGGGAATCGAACCCCTATTACGTGGATGAGAACCACGCGTCCTAACCGTTAGACGATGGCGCCTTGTGATGTGCGCGAGTGTACCACGCGGATACGATGCGTCAAGAATCAGCGTTGTGAATTCCATTTATCCACAGTTCAATATTTTGTCTTTATTTAGCGAAAATTATGTGTTTTTTGACGTAAAATGGTTGCCAAAATGAAGGGCGTCATGTATGCTTCCTCTTGCTATGAGAACTACTCTCACACGTGTGTGCACAGCGGTGGTGGCGCTGAGCACGGTTATCGGCCTTGTTGCCCCGTTTTCTGTTGAAGCTGCAACAAAAAAGGTCGCTAAAAAGAAGGTGACGCGTTACCACATGTCGGTTTCTGCGATCAAAGGAAAAGATGAAAAAGACTTTGCAAACCCGGTTTCTCGCTGTCTGACGGCGGACATGAAAGCCTTGTATAAGGGCGATGTCGCTCAGATGGAAAAGGACATTGCAAAAGTCGGTACGGGTCACGATGCAGCGGTCGCCTCTTACAAAATGAAACTTGATACGGTTTGGGGGGCGATGGAGCAGCCATACTGCGGGTACGGTGCCTACGGGATGACGGCAGTGAAGAAGTCCTTCAACAAGTCTGTCGAACGTGCACGCGCCGAGTTTCTGGCCGAAGCAAAATAACGATCAATCAAAAACACCCGATCAGCATGCTGATCGGGTGTTTTGTTTTTGGTGTTACGGCGTGAGTTGTTTTTCCTTGTCCCAGAGTTTGGCGTAGCCGACTTTCCCAAGAAGGGTGAGTCCAGCGTATCCGATAATGATGAGGATGATGGTTGCGATGATTGGTGTCGCGACAGGCATAAACTCGAGTGCTTTGCCGAGGCTTGTTTGTGTGATGATGATGGTTGTGGTGATGGAGATCCCGGATGCGATGATCAGTGGGAGACTCGGACGATTGGCGAATGAGAGCTTTTGCGTTCGCAAGAGGAAGATGACCATCACTTCGCTCAGGAGAGACTCGATAAACCACCCAGATCGAAACAGAGGAATGTTGGCATGCGCGACAAAGAGGAGAACACCAAACGTTGCATAATCGGCTAAGCTCGAGATTGTTCCAAAGAAAAACATGAAATTGGAAATCTGTCGGATGTCCCATTTGCGCGGTTTGGAAATATCTTCTGTGGACACGCGATCCGTTGAGATGGCAAGCATCGGAATATCGCCAAGTAAGTTGAGGAGCAGGATTTGTGCTGGCAATAACGGAATGAATGGCAAGAGGAGCGATGCGCCTGCCACGGAGAGCATGTTCCCAAAGTTGGAACTGATTGTGGAGTAGATGTACGTGCGCATGTTGGCGAAGGTGCGGCGTCCTTCGCGAATCCCTTCTGCGAGCACGGAGAGATTTTTCTTTAACAAGATAACAGATGCGGCTTCCTTGGCGACATCAATCGCGTCATCAAAAGAGATGCCGACATCAGCCGCATGCAGCGCTGGTGCATCGTTGACGCCATCACCCATGTAGCCAACAGTGTGTCCGCGTTTTTTAAGTGCTTGAATGATGCGTAGTTTGTGCGCAGGTGTGATCTTCGCAAAAATATTCGCGACTTCGACGGCGTCACGCAGCTGGTGATCATCCATTTGTTCGACCTGTTCGCCGGTGTAGATGCCCGTGACATCAAAGTTGAGCTGAGATGCGACAAAAGATGTGACGCGCTCGTTATCGCCCGTTAAAATGACAATGCGAACGTTTAACTCTTTGAGTGACTTGAGTGCGGCTTTGGCGGTTTGTTTTGGTGCGTCGCTGATCACGACAAAACCCACTAAACACAGATTTTTTTCATCGGTTGGAAGGTAGGTCGATTTTTTTTCAATGACGCGTTCCGCAACAGCAAGGAGGCGTGCGCCATTATCGTGGAGCGAGTCGGCGTAGGCGATGAGTTTTTTTCGATCCGCCTCTTGGAGCGGTGTGACGCCCTTTGCGCCTTCGCGTGTTGTGCATTGCGCGATGACCTCTGAGACAGCGCCTTTCACGATCAATCTTCGGGATTCATTAGCTGGTTGGACAACACAGCTCATGCGCCGTCGCGAAAAATCAAAGGAAATCAGATCAACAAGATCGGATGTTGGGTAGGCGGATGATGCGCCGCCGCGTTGTGCTTCAAGGATCGCTTCATCCAAGGCGGACGTTGCTCGTCCACGTCGTGTTGTTTCAATGCAATTCAGTGCGAGGGAAAGCGCACGAGGATTTGGTTCTCCGTCTGGATCGACAGAGCCGCGGACGCGGGGAGTGCCAACGGTGAGTGTGCCGGTTTTATCGGTACAAAAGACATCTGCATTGCCAAGATCCTCGATGGAAATGAGTCGCTTTACGAGCACATGTTTTTTGCTCATGTGCAACGCGCCGCGTGTTAGGTTAACGGTCACGACAACAGGGAGAAGCTCTGGTGAAACGCCGACAGCAAGCGCGAGTGCGAACAACAGCGACTCCGACCATGTGCCATGCACAAAGCCTAAAAATGCCGCAACGATAATTGTGAGACCGAGTGTGACTTTGAGGAGAAAATTTCCAAACTGACGAATCCCTTTTTGAAATTCGGTTTCCTCTGGAGCTTCGGCGAGGAGGGTTGCGGTGCGGCCGAGTTCGGTTCGTGCGCCTGTGGCGATGACGACACCCATTCCAGATCCTTGGACAACGTGTGTGCCGGCAAATGCGATGTTCGTTTGTTCTTGTGGCGGTAATCGTTCGCCGGAAATTGGGTCTGTGATTTTGGGTACAGGAACAGATTCGCCCGTGAGTGGGGATTCATCAATTTCCAAATCTTCAATACTGATCAGTCGAAGATCTGCAGAGATGACGGTGCCAAGATCGATCTCGACAATATCTCCAATGACGAGCTGCGTTGCATCAATGGACGTGGATTTACCTTCGCGAAGAACGAGTGCACGTCGTGTTAATTTTTTGCGCAACAGCCGAACCGCGCGCTCACTGCGATACTCTTGGACGAATGCGAGTGAGCCGCTGACCGCAACGACGCCAAGGATGATCGCGGTTTCCGTTGTCTCGCCAAGAACGCCAGAGATGACACTCGCGCCAACTAAAATGAGCACGAGCGGACTTGTAAATTGACGAAGAAGGATTCTCCATGCCGGAACACTTTTATCCTGACCAATTTCATTTTTCCCATCTTTTTCGAGTCGTCGTGCAGCTTCGGCATGCGACAAACCGCGCTCAGATGTTTTGAGCGCGCTCAGACTTTCTTCGATTGTGTTGTTCCACATAGCTAGACGATCAACGGAAGGTTTTCGAGCTCAAGATGCTCGCCCGTGATGATTTGTTCGATGCGATAGGAGCCGTGTGTTGGTGCTTCGATAAATCCATTCCACGCGATGCGCGCTAAGGCGCCGGATTCGAGCCAATCAAACAGCCATTCGTTCGTATATTTTGGATCGTTTTGTGTCACGCCACCGCCAACCGTCTTGAGCCACATGCGATTAAAATGTTCCTGCGATCCAATGGATGGCGCCATGATGATCGGGATGCCTGCGCCGCAATAAAAGGAGAGTTCGCTGGGCTTGGTCCAGAGAATATCTGTTTTTCGGAGAATCTTGCTAAATTCCGTAAAGTACGACGGACGATCGGCAAAATAATCCACGAACAAATTTTTGCCGAGCAATTTATGCATGCCAAGTTGTTCAATCTCAACGAGGAACGCATCCGCAATTTCTTTTTTCGTGCCAGCCGTCATTCGATAGGTGATCTCGCTCTTGAGGAGTTTTGGTTTGAGGCTCTTGAGTACATCAAGCGCGAGTTGAAATTGCGCACCAGCTCCACCGACGCTAAACGTGAGGGTGAGCGGATGTGTCGGGCGCATCGGGCACGTCCCAGATCCCAGCCAGGATTCTAAAACACGAACATACCGCGCAGCAAAAATCCCGTTTGGATCAAGGTTGCACAAGCGCGCTAACAAATCTTTTTTGATAATCAAACCTTCGGCGCCACCAACGAGCTCCTTTGGTAATGGAAAACCCGTGAGAAAAATATTTTCTGCTTTAACGCCGTAGAGTTTGAGCCGTTCAACAACGCGGCCGTTTGGCGCAAAATATTTGATGCGACTTTGTTTTGGATGTTTTGGCACCCACGCGCGGCTCATGTCCGCATCACACACAACGAGATAAATATCACCCGGATAATCAAAGGTTTCCGCCGCAAATGCTGGAATGAAAAACGTACAGATGAGCGGCTTTGGTTTTTTTGCGAGTTTGTTGATGAGGTGTCTGCAGAGTCCGAGGTTTTCAATCATCGCATACGTTTGAATGACCTGGAGACTTGGACGCGAGAGATCGCGTCGCGGATAAAAAACGGGAATCCGCTGAATGCGATCCATGACATTAAATAAAAAGTCACCAAGAACAGGAACGATCTTGAGACGCGAAATCGTTTCGTACAGTTTGCGGCTTTCGGACCAAAGTTTTTTGTCCTTGTCCGGAATGCCAGCGTACGCGTTGGCGGTGATGATGCCGCCGGCCGCTAAATCGCGCAAACCATATGCGGCACGTTCATGGCCATAGCCCATGTTGACGGAGACGACGTACGCGCAATTGTGATGATGTCGAAGATGTTCCTCCATGACGGAAGAATATCACGATTTGCACGCCGTTTGAATGGCGGCAAGAATTTCGTTTCGACCTTCGGTGGTCTCGGCGGAATGGACAAGGATGTTTGCGCCTGGAAGTGCTTCACGAATGTTCTTGAGCGACTTTGCGCGTTCGTTGCCGGAGAGTTTGTCGATTTTATTCGCGATGATCAAAAAGGGAATGCCTTTTTCTTCCAACAGCATCAACATCTGAATATCGAGTGGTGTTGGACCAAGGCGTGAATCTACGATGACGACTGCGAGTTTTAGTCGTTCGGCGTGATCAAGGACGTCAAAGACGCGTTGTTGAAACTCGCGTTTTTCCCCGGCTGGAGCTTTGGCGTATCCATAGCCTGGGAGATCGATGAGATCAAAGGCGCGACCAAATCGAAAGAGGTTGATGAGGCGCGTTCGACCTGGGGTCGAACTTGTTCGACTGAGGCCTTTTTGACGCGCGATGGAGTTGATCAGGGATGATTTACCCACGTTTGAACGGCCTAAAAGCGCCACTTGCGGAAACGAGCCGTGGGGGATTTGCTCTGGAATGGCAGAGCTGGTGATGAATGTGGCGGTGAGGTCGGACATGGGGGTAGGGTAGCATGATTGCCTTTTTCTCGGCGTTTGCTAGGCTTTAGGTATCATTTATTCACCTTTTTGTCTATGTATCTGACACTTATCTTCGTGGTCGTGTTTATTTTGTTGATCAGTCTCCGACAGGTTGATCAATATGAACGCGGCGTTAAATTTACGATGGGTCGATTCTCCGGGTTGGTGAATCCAGGTTGGCGTGTGGTGTTGCCGATTTTTCAGTCCATGCGAAAAGTGGATCTTCGATTAAAGGCCGTTGATGTGCCAGCGCAGGATGCAATTACAAAAGATAACGTGTCTGCCAAAATCAACGCCGTGATTTATTACAAGATCGTTGATGCCGGTAAGGCGATCATCGAAGTAGAAAATGTGAACTACGCGATTTTGCAACTTGCACAAACAACGATGCGCAATATCGTTGGTGAGGTCACGCTCGATGAGCTGTTGAGTCAGCGACAGGTGATCTCGGATAAGATTGAAAAAATTGTGGATGAAGCAACGCTCTCGTGGGGCGTGGAAGTGACTGCCGCGGAATTGAAGGATATTAACTTGCCGCCAGACATGGTGCGCACGATTGGAAAACAGGCGGAAGCTGAACGTGAACGCCGCGCCGTTATTATTACATCGGAAGGTGAAGTTGCCGCCGCGCAAAATCTTGCGCAAGCCGCATCCATTTTATCTGCCGCACCAGGCGCGTTGCATTTGCGCACATTGAATTCGATCAATGATATTTCGTCCGATCAATCTAACACCGTCGTGTTTACATTGCCGCTCGAAGTGTTGAGTGCGTTTGCCGGGTACAGCAAGAATGTGAATAAATAAAAAAAAGACCCCGAGGAGATCGGGGTGGGGAGCTAGTGATCATCTCGGGCACGTTTGCCCGAGATGTTTCGTTCTGCGGAAAGCAGGAGCGTCGTGATGTAGTGACCGGTCGTTCGTCGAATGACGAGATCGCCTTCGTGATCGATCACCGCCTGCATGACGGCGTTCATGATGCTTTCGGAATCTTCGATCGTTGCTCGTCGATCGAGTGCCGTGACATCCGTCCCCGTGTCGGAGATCTCGAGGAACGTGTATGTCCCTGGGCGTTTGATGCCCGGGAAGAAGCGGATTCCCGTTCGCACGCTGATGGTGCCGGGTTGCTCGCGCAGACAGCGAAGGCTGTAGCCGAGCAGTGCCGTTGTCGCGCGTTCGATGGTGTCGCTGTGTCCACGGAATAACGGGAGTGTGGTGCACGGTGGCGATTCGATGACGGCATGGTCGCCGACGTACGTGCGAAAGCAGCTGACGGTTTTCCTGATGAGATCGTTGAGATCAAAGGTGCGGGGTGCGATCAGGGGTTTACGACCGCGAGCGCTGCTCATCGTGAGCCTCCAAAAAGATGTTTCATTTTCCCCCAATGTGATAACGAACAACGAAAGTATAGCAGGTGATGAAGGTGATTGACAGAAGTGAGAATGAATGATATTAACCGTGAGCTCGCTGTTCACTGTTTTTTTTGTGATGGAGGAGTTTGATGCTTCGATATCTGTGTCAGAACCCCAAGGGCGGCGCCATCCATCTGATGGTGTCGCAGAAGAACGTGGAGCACATCGCTCAATTCTCCTTTTGTGGATCCAACGTGACCCGCGGCGGCAACATCACACGCTTTGCTTCTCTCAACGATCTGCTGAATGACGCGATCGTTCGTCGTCAGCTCGGGCAGATCGTGAGCGACCGGATCGAGCGCCTGAGCGACCCAACGGGGGCCGCAACCTGCACCTTCGCGTATCCCACTTTTCTGGGGTGGGACTGTACCAATCACAACGAGCGAACGCGCACGCTGACGGTCGACGTGGTCATCGAGCCGCATCGGAATCGGTCGGACGTGCTCGTCGTTCATCTACGGAATCTCTACGCTGGCGCACCAGCCGAGCCCACGCTCCTCGCCCTGTTTGGGTGGGCCATGGAGCCAGAGCTCGCAACGGGCACATAGGCCCGTTTTTCGCCCCTTTTTCCTCGCTCCGGCCTTCCACCGGAGCTTTTTTATTTCCATGTGTTATACTCGCCAACGCTATGCCAGAACTCCACGAAGTCCATGCCAAAATCCGCGAAGCGCGGAAGGAAAAAAAGAAGATCGGGGACGTGTTTCGCGATATGTTAGCGCAGTCAAAGCCGTATCAAGATGTGCTTGAGGAGCTGAATACGCTCAAGGCGAAAAAGAATCAGATCGAGACCGAACTCAAGAACGATTTTCAAAAAGAGCTGGAGGACATTGAAAAGATCGCGCAGAGCATGAAGGCGGATGTGGAATTGCTCAGCGACATGGCACTCACCAAGATGATGAAAGGGGAGACGGTGGAAATTACGGATGAGAATGATGTGAAGTACGAACCGATTTTCAAAGTTTCATTTAAAAAAGCCAATTAAAAAAATTCCTCCGATGTCCATCGGAGGAATTTTTATTTACCGCTGATCCGCGACAGATTTGAGATAGGTGAATGATGACGCGCTTCCGTTAAACCAGTATCGTTGCAACGTGTCTGGATGGATGTACCAGATTTTTGATTTGTCGGATTTTGTCACGAGAATTTTTCCGGCAAACGAACGGCGGAGATCGATATTTTGTTGTTTCTCTTGTCCGGGTTGTGGGATCTGTCTGAGTGTGGCATCTGTGACCGTCGTGGCGAGTCCTTTGAGGGCATTGAATGCCCATCGTGATTCCCACATACGCAATGTTTGTTGCGTCGTTGGATCGGTGTAGGTCAAGATGTTTTGATTTGTGTTGAGAATGAGCCGTCCGGATGCATATTGAAGCGCTGTTTCTGCCGATGGTGCGCTTTGTGATGTTGCATCATTTGGTGATCTTGTGAGGATGAGGTTTGGGATCGGACTTGTTTGAAAAGTGGTGTCTTGTGGCGATTGGGTTTGTGTTGCGGGTTGATTTCCTGCGGTCACGATCGCACTGGCAATGAGATGTACATTGTCTACGACGGAGTTGGCGATGTAGTCACCAATGTCATCAGAGTGAATGGTGACAGATGCTTGGCCGTCTTGATTTGTCGTTCGCGTGTAGTGTGTGGCGGTTTGAAGGTTTTTTGACACCAAGATGACGACATCTTTGCTTGTGACCGGTGCGTTATTTGCATCTTTTAACGTCAACGTAAAAATAATATCTGATCCTGCGGTGCTGAGTTGCGGCTGTGCGGTGAGTGATGACGTGTTTTGTGAGACCGTCGTCGGAGTCGCTGGTGTCGTCGTTGTTGCAGCTGGTGGTACGACTTGTATGACAGGTGGCGTTACTGGTGTTGATGATGGTGTTGTGTTGAATGGGACGCTGGACTGTCCGTTGGATCTGCCACCGGTCACAACGGCACTGGCGATAAAATGCGCGCTGTCTGCGACGGTATTTGCAATATAGTCACCAACTTCATCGGAAAGAATTGTGACGGTCGCCTGGCCATTTTGATCCGTTGTGCGTGCGTAGTGAACCGCGGTTTGGAGATTTTTTGAAACAAGAATGTCCACGTTTTTCGCCATTACGGGATTCCCGGCGCCATCTTTCAATGTGAGGAGAAATGTAAACGATGTTCCGACGTTTGAAAGGTTTGGTTGTGCAATGAAGGAAGAATTTTGTTGTGAGACAGAGATGGCCGCGGCGCTCATTTCCATCAAGGATATTTTTTGAAGGGGAATGACTTGCAGGGATTGTGCATGCAAAACAGCGAACGGCTGCAACAAAAGGGGAAGTGCGGTTGCGGCTGAAATAAGGGAGCGTCGCGTGTTTTTTGAAAATGTCATATTGGTATTTTGGATTGGCAAAAGTATACCAAATTTTTGTGTTTTTCGTGCGATGCCCGCACCCATTGAAATTCTTTTGCCGTTTTGATACGCTTCCCGGCGTCAAGAAAAACTATAGGGGCGTCGTATAATGGTAGTACAACGGTCTCCAAAACCGTTAGCGTGGGTTCGATTCCCCCCGCCCCTGCCATACAAAATAACCGCATACCAGCGGTTATTTTGTTTTATGGAATTTTTTTGAAGACGTGGGATCTACTTGCTCTCGACGCACGTTGTAAAGTTGTCGAGAATGGATTGCCAGCCGAGGCGTTGTTTATCGATTGAATTGACATCTTCTGCTTCGAAGGTTTCGGTGACTTTGACTCCGTCATCTAATTTTTCGAAGTCGATTCTAACCTTCCGTCCGTCGCCGATAATGTAGGCGATGCGTGATAGAGGAACGACCTCGGTGTAGGTTCCGCCGAAATCGAAACCAAAGCTCTTATCCTTGGCTTCCATGCGATAGTTGAAGGTACCGCCGACACGCAGATCGTTCATCGCTGAAGGGCATGCCCAATCGGCAGAGGCAAAATTCCACTGTTGGATATATTCAGGTTTGACCCAAATGTCCCAGACTTTTTCGATGGGAGCGTGAGCGATGGTTTTTATCGTAATTTGTTGGCGTGGTTCCATAGAATGTGAATATATTTTATTGTGCGCCTTTCAATAAAAATCCCGCATACATAGCGGGATTTTTTCTTATTTCTTTTTCTGTTTCGGTTTCTTTACGTTTTTCTTTTGAGCGTTGTTTCCTTTGGCCATAGCAATATGAGTTAAATAATCTCTTTTGAAGTATAGCACGGGACTCCTTTTGAGGTTATTTTCTTTTATGCAAAAGTCAGTCCTGAGACTTCAACTGCTGGATAGGGTTCTTGATATGTTTCACCACGAGCGCCGTAATACGTCACCGTGCGTGTGAAAAAATCGACTATGTATTGAATGATCCCGGCGTTCCATGAGGCCGTGAGAAACTCGGGGAATGTGCTATTTCCTGCCTGGTCATGACGAAGCGCCGTTACAAGGGCGTCTTTATCGAAGGGGAGGACGTCTGCACTGCCGGTGACGAGTGGCGTTCCTTGAAAAACGACGGCTCCTTCATCCATCACGTAGATACTTTGTGCGGATGGGAGTGACCAGATGTTTTTTTGGACTCCTGCCAGTCGGAGGCATTCGGCGAAAAATGGAAAACCGCCTATGTGTGGCCGGTTGGAGATGGCGTATTCCTGCGCAATGCGAAGTTTCTCTTGTGCGGTTTTCATAAGGACAATTTAACATGGCGCTCGTTGGTGAGCTAGATGGTTTTTTGTTGAATGTTGCTCAATATCTCCTCATCCTGCTACAGTGGATTTATGAAAAGTGCCATTCTCAAATACGCCGGACTCAACGCATTGGGCACGGTGCTCTATATTAGTTTGGTGGCGTCGTTGTTTTTCTATGCCCCAGTGATTTTTGGGTCAACGGGGAAAGATACGGTGCTTATTCCGATTGCGATGCTGTCTCTGTTTGTGCTTTCGGCATCGGTAACAGGGATGTTGGTTTTAGGTCGACCGATCCTTTGGTATCTGGATGGAAAGAAAAAAGAAGCTGTTTCGTTGTTGGTTATGACAGTTGCTGTATTGTTTCTTTTAACGTGTATTGCATTTGTCTGTTTGTTTCTACGAAGATCATCGTGACGGTGCATTTTTGAACAACGTATATTTACAAAAAAAGCCGCGTTCTAACGTGGTTTTTTTGTTGTTAAACTTTTTTGATTCAATTAAAAAACGAAACGTCCAATCAATGTGTGCTATCCTGGCTGTAATAAAGCCGCTCGTCTGTTGTGAAGACGATGTTTCTTGAATCCAATTTTCTCTGAGTATGTCTAAAATTTTTTACCGTACGTTGTCTGTTTTATTATTGCTTGGAGTTTCGTTGATGATCGGAGGAGTTGCGTTTGCTGATGTAAAAGGGACAAATTTTGAGGATTTTGCAACCGGCGATGTGAACGGGCAGGGCGGATGGACGAGCGGACATGGATCGTCGTTCTGTCCTGTCTACGACGTTGAGGTGACATCGAGCAATCTTGGCTATGCCGGTTTTGGCTCCAAGAGCTTGCGCATTTCGAATGCGATTACATGCGGGAGCTTTAATGATATGACATTTTCTCCGTCTCTGACGGATGAGGCGGGGGAAACGGCTGCACCTACCAGCACATTATCTGGCGGAATACGTCAGCCGCACTACGAGGCGGAGTGGGATTTTGCGTCAATGGTTCCAAGTGCGGCGCAACCAAATTTATCGGTAGTTGCGAGCGTTGATCGTGGCGATACGATGCGTATGACCTGGCTGCAGATGCTAGATACCGCAGATACGTCCACCGGACTTACGCTCAACTTTGAAGACTATCAGCATTCGATCCAAAATTTTGTTACCACATCCATCGCGACTCACCTTGATCGTACGGTTCCGCATCATATCAAGGTAACCATCGATTTCATTGATGGACCTGGTAACGATCTTGTGAATGTCTATTTGGACGGCGTTCTCGTTCATACGGGGACGACTTGGGAAGATTATTATCGCGACTTTACGTCGCCGCCAGTTCCCTATGCCGTTGACGCGATGATGTTTCGAACAGCTGGAACAGCTGTTCCATCGACGCTCGGAAAAGGATTTTTGATCGATAATTTTTCTTCAATGAGTGGTCCGATTGGTGGCCCTATCGTCACTCCGCCCGTCGTCGTTGCACCGTCCGCATCTTCACCATCCGTTGCGCCTCTGATTAATGTGAGAAAAGTACCGAGTCCGTCTGTTTTACCGAACGGACCTGGTACGGTCACATACACCTATTCGGTTACGAATCCAGGCAGAATCCCGATCAAAAGCGTCACGCTGACGGACGACCAGTGTCCTGATGTGAGGTTCGTCTCAGGGGATACTAATGGTGATGCTCGCCTCGATCTTGATGAGACGTGGACCTATACCTGTACGATGGTGCTTACAAAGACTACGGTGAATTATGCAGTTGCACGTGGCATTGGGAACGATATGGAGGCTATTGATACCGCGATCGTTGAGGTTGTCGTTGGAAAGACCGTTGAGCCGACGCTCATCCAGATAAGTACGATTCCGGATCCGATGATCTTGCCGGCTGATGGCGGCCTCGTTACTTTTACATATACGGTGACAAATCCGGGAACAGTTCCGCTCACCAACGTACAAGTTACTGATAGTTCGTGCGATCGGATCGTTTTTGTCTCTGGTGATGTGAACGGAGATCTCCTTCTTCAGCCAAGCGAAACATGGAAGTTTGCTTGTCAGCAATATTTGAGTACGACAAAAACAAGTTCTGCGGTGGCAACGGGTGGTGCAAGCGGCATGACGGCCACAGACGTCTCCCTTGCAAGCGTCGTCATGTCTCCGATGAACCAGCTTACGAATGACGCAGTGACGTTGAGTGCGCAAATTGCGGTCATGACATCATTAGGCTTTAACGTTCATGATCTCGTAAAATTGCAAGACGATGGGAATCCGCTGACACAAAACGATTCAACGATCTATTATTTTGGTGCAGATGGTAAGCGTCATGCGTTTCCGAGCAATCATGTCTATGATTCATGGTATTGCGATTATACGAAGGTGCGAGTGATTTCTGCGGATGATCTCGCGCGTATTCCTCTTGGGAAAAACGTTGTTTATCGACCAGGACTACGCCTTGTGAAGTTTCCGACAAGTCCCGTGGTGTATTTAGTCCAGCCGTCTCGGGTTTTGCGTCCATTGGCCGACGAGGCCACAGCGCGGAGCATTGGTGGTTCTGAGTGGAATATGTATGTTGCCGATATTAGTGATGCTTTTTATACGGACTATACAATTGGTTCCGTCGTCACATCTGCTGACACGTCGTTGTTGAGTTCATTTCTTTCCCTGGATCAATTTCCGAGTGCGGAAATGAATATTCTTGGGTATCGTGATCCTGGAACGGCATCGTCACTCAATTGTCCGGTGCCAGTTGTTCGTTGGCCGTTTACTTCGATTCCGCAATCGTTCGTTTTTACGCATCTGTTGGATCGGGTTTCTACATTCAATCAGGATACGCGTTATCTTCAGGAGTTGCTGACTTTTCTTGGACCCGCTGTGTATCCTGAAGCAAGCGTGACGGGGAATTACGGAACCGCAACATTTGCCGCGGTGAAACGATTTCAGACGGCGCATGGTTTGACGGCGACGGGAGCGGTTGGTCCGGCAACGCTTCGGGCGTTAAATACGGTGCTTGGTCGCTACCGATGAGAACTCGCCTTTATCGTTGTACCGTTTTGTGTTACGCTTTTTTCGCATTTGCCTGAAGATTGAAGCGTTCCGGGAAACGGAACCAGAACATCTTCAGACAAGTGCATATCTCAGAATGACGACAACTGTCGTTTTTCAGCGTTAATTATTTTTTTGTTTTTGTGATGTATGGAAGAGCTTGAAATTGTCTCAGAGGAGACGGGTGTGTCTTTGGGTCTGCATGTTCCGCGACATGACGTGATTGCTCGTGGATTGTGGTGTCGATCAACAAATGTTTTTGTTGTGAATTCGCGTGGTCAAATCCTGTGTCATCAACGGTCAGCACAAAAAGAGCGTTTGGCGGGATTTTGGAGTACGCATCTTGGTGGACATGTTGGTCGCGGAGAAACGTTTGAATCTAATGCGTTGAAAGAGCTGGAAGAGGAATCCGGTATCCGCGTTGATGCGTCGGCATTGATCCCATGGCGGACAACAAAATTGCAACGTGCGCGTTTGTGGGTGCGAGAATTTGTCGTGTGTTGTGACGTGGAGCTTTCAGCGCTCGTTCCACAACCGGGAGAGGTTGATCGGTTTGCGTGGAAATATCCATCGGATGTGTATTGGGAGTCTGCGGCAGGGATGGTTCCGTGGTGTGCTGGGACGCATGATTTTCGAACGGAATATCAGTGTTTGCTCGCTGTTCTGACGGCCGCGCATGCAATGGGCGTGATTCCACAGCTTGTTACACCGGAGATTGTGTAGAAGGGCTGGATTGTTCGTTCCGTGCTACGCTTCATATCTAAGCCTGATAACGGTTTGAAAAATACACTATGGACGCAGTACAAGGGTTAAAGACGAAAAAGACGTATATCGTTGCGGTGCTGATTATTTTGTATGGCGTGATCTTTCGCGGTTTTGGTGCAAATGATTGGAATACCGGGACGATCATGATTTCCATTGCTCTCATTGGGATTTGTCTCCGGTTTGAGCTTGGGAAGTCCGTTGTGTAGCACGGTGATCGCATCTTTCGCGTCGCTGAAGATCGTGGAGATTTTTTTTGCACCAAAATACGTTGCCGTGTCGTACAAATAGAAGAGTCTCTCATTTTCTTATTGTCGATTTATGACACGCTTTCGCATTTTGTATCGTTTATTTGGTTGTGGTCTCGCGTTTTTGTTTGTTGCTGCTGCCTTGCCAGCCGAAGCTGCTATTCCGTCGGTCGTGAGCGCAAAGATCACGGGT
Organism: Candidatus Uhrbacteria bacterium; assembly: GCA_903893445.1. Classification (GTDB taxonomy): domain Bacteria; phylum Patescibacteriota; class Patescibacteriia; order 2-12-FULL-60-25; family 2-12-FULL-60-25; genus CAITMG01. The sequence continues at coordinate 39,101 of CAITMG010000039.1, forward strand.
CAGAATACGGCAGTCGTGACGTATTCTGAGCCGGTCTATACGCAGGCAAGTGATTATTCAAATTTTACCGGTGCACTCAGCGGTCGAACGATTACGCAATTGAGTGGGTCAGGCGGTCCGGCGATCAATTTGACGTTTGATGGTGGTGCATTTGCCCAGGATGCGGTTGGGGGATTGAGCATCGCAACATCGACAACGAGCGTGAGTGATGGCTCTGCTCTTGGAGCGGGTTCTGTTGCGGTATCGGATGGTCAAGCGCCATTTTTATCCTCGATTAATTTTTCATCTAACAGCACGAATGCAGCATTTGCGAAGGCAGGGGATGCGCTGAGTTTGTCATTTACGATGAATAAGTCGGTTTCAACGCCAACGGTTCTTATCGGTGGAAATACCGTTTCCGTGAATGGAAACGGCGTTGGTCCATTTACAACGTCATATACGCTCACGGGTGCAGATGCGGCAGTTTCGTTGCCCATTGCCATCACTGCGACAGACCTCTCTGGGAATATTTCGTCTAAAGTCCTCTTAAGTTTAGGTGGTGGCGTGATGACCGCTCCGAGTATTTCTTCGATTACGTCTGATGCAAATTCTTCTGGCGTTTTACATGTGGGAAACACGATCACGTTTACAGTAACCCCGACGTTCCCGGAGCCAAACGCTTCCGTTAACGGTTCGTATAATGGAACGCCGCTTGCTTGGTCTACGTCGAATGGTGGAGCGACCTACGTAGCGACGTACACCGTCGCATTAGGAAATTCGAGTCAAGCTTCTCCGTTGGAAATTAGTGGCGTTACGGTGGTCGATGCATCAGGAAACGTTAGTCCGGCGGCATCCGGGTCGGATGTTCAGCGCACCATTGCTGCAACCGTCCCTTTTCTTGCCGAAGTCTCGCGTGTCTCGACGCCTGCATCGTCGACACCAGCTTATAGCTTTTCAAGTAGTGAATCAGGTACGATTTTGTATGGCGGTGATTGTTCGAGTCGGACAAGTTTGGCGGTCGCAGGCGTGAACGAGATTACGTTTGTTGCGTTGAGCAATGGTTTGCATAGTAACTGTGTCATCACGGTTACTGATGCTGCGGGTAATGTGAGTGCGCCGTTAACGGTGTCGCAATTTGTCGTTGATCCGGTGGTGTTGAGTGTGCCTGCGTCCGTCGCGCCCACAACAAAATTTCTTTTTACACGAAATCTTCGTTTGGGCGACGTTGGCGTCGACGTTCGACAATTACAACAGCACTTGATCACGATGGGTTTTCTCAAGGGTCCGGTCACAGGACGATTTGCGGCGCAAACTCAGGCAGCCGTCAAAAAATTTCAGTCAAAATATCATTTGACGACATTGGGTTCTGTGGGTCCTGCGACACGAGTGGAGTTAAATAAATAGAGGCTCCTGACGGCGGTTCTTTGTTTGTTGAAAGATGTGGTGTGAGATTTGACGTTGTGTATTCCCGTGTCTATCCTTGCATTAACCGTATGAGAAAATTGATTGTGCAGGAAATGCTGAGCGTTGATGGATTTTTTTGTGGTCCACATGGCGAAATTGATTGGCACAATGTGGATGCCGAGTTTAACGAAACAGCGATCGCATTCCTTGATACCTTGGATACATTGATGTTTGGACGTGTGACGTATGAGATGATGGCAAGCTACTGGCCAACGGAGGCGGCGTTAAAGGATGATCCGCATGTCGCGAGTCGCATGAATGCGCTCCAAAAAATCTATTTCTCTCGAGATGCGGAAAAATTGCCGTGGAATCATTCGTTGAAGTTGAGTGAGATTCATGCTGATGACATTCGCGCAATGAAAGAAGCACCTGGGAAAGATATTGCGATTTTTGGAAGCGGAAATATTATTGAGCAGCTCATGCCGTTTGATGTGATTGATGAATTTCGATTCATGATCAATCCGGTGATTCTCGGAAAGGGGAGAACGATTTTTTCAACACTAAACAAGACGAAAACGTTACAGCTTCGTGAGACGAAAACGTTTGCCAATGGGAATGTGTTGTTGGTGTATACCATTTGATTATCTGAAATCATTTTATGACCACATCTGAACGTCCGTTGCCAGGTGAGATGCATCCGTCCCAAGAGACGCAACCACAAGATCTTCCTGCACCGTTTCGTGCGCTTCTCGATGAGAGTCGAGACGTTTCGTATGATGCGTACGGTGAAGGAAAAATTCTCTCGGTTCGAACACCGGATGGGAGAACGTTTCGATTTCATCGTGGCATCTCGGATTGGTCAGCAGACGTGTATGACGCTCAGGGGGAAAATCTGAAGCAGATCGATGTCTCTAAAGAGTCGGATGTTGAATTTTTGGAAAAAATTTCATCGCAAGACATTCCTGATCAACTTCGAAAACTGCTAGACGCGCATCGCGATATTTCTTATGAGGAATATGGGGAGAAAAAAGTGGTGAGTGTAAAAACACCAGATGGAAAGACGCGGCAATTTAAGCGTGCGTCAAACGAATACGCTGATTGGGAGATGGTGACGTTGGATGATCAGGGTGAAGCGATTGATCATGTTGACCTTCGAGAAGCGAAAGATACGGAATATCTTGAGGCACTTTTTGCAAAAGATCTTACCGATGAAATGCGCACGCTATTGCAACGCGCAACCGTTGAGCGTGGCATCGAAGACCGGATTCGTATTACGATCAGTGACGGAACCGTTCGCGTTTTTATGCCGTCCCTTGGTGAGTATGCGAATTGGAAAATGGAGACGTATGACGCGCAAGGGGAATTTGTGGGAAGTGTCGACGTTCGTGAACCGGAGGATGTGGCTTTTTTAGAAGA